>DBRA01000071.1:0-8781 GCA_002305445.1 Clostridiales bacterium UBA1380
GTCGAATACTATAATTTCCTTCGCATTGTACAGCTGAACAATACCAACCGCCTTCTGATTAGTCAGTCCAACCACTATCCCATGGGCGTTGTAATCATGAAGAATATGCTTACTGTCTCATATGCAAACGAAACAGCGCGCCAGTACATGCAGGAGTTGGGGACCTCCCCGAAGTTCTTCAGCGTTTTTTACAGCAATCAGCTGATCCCCTATATTAAGAATGACATTCTTCATCTCGGAAATCGACAGATCGTGCGTTACCGTAATTTCATTTTCAGTATTGTCGTAACGAATATCCTGACAGAAGACTTCTATGAAAAAATGGAGGGCTCCCAGAAAGATCCTCAGTCCGTGAATATGGTCACATACACTCCGGATACAACGGGTTATATTTATATCTTCAAGGATGATCTGAGTTCCTATGCAAGAAATACGGATCCATTCGTTGAATATGGTTTCACAAAGCGGGAGCAGCAGGTCGCGGCACTCATGCTGCGAGGAAAGTCTCCGGATGATATTGCTTCCGAATTGCAGCTCAGTATAAATACAGTGAAAGCCCATATCCAGAAGATCTATCGTAAAGCAAATGTCTCAAGCCGTGCAGAGTTTTTGGTTCTGCTCAATCAACATTCAGAAAGCTGATTACCTATCGCCCCACTACCTCCGCCAGATTCATGGAAGGCCTCTTTTTCAGATTATGTACTGAGGCAGCCAACGCGGCTGCCTCTTAGCTTTAGAGTTCCGGGCCCTTCTTCGATTTGGTTTTGGCCTTAGGCTTTTCCGGAGATACCTTCTCCGCCGTATCCTTCACAAGGGCATCCAGCTTTTCTCTTGCGGATTCCCGGGGCTGGGATTCTTTAGCCTGCGGCGCTCTGGTTTTGTAGGCCTCCACCATTGCCTTCAGCTCCGTGTTCGGGACCTGAGTCTTCACATCCTGCCAGATGTTCTTGCCCTTATCGTCCTGCCCCCTGAAGCGTAGGCTTAGTGACCACCGTGCTGCCGTCAGCCGGGATCTTGGCCCACAGACCTTTGCCATACTGGTTCTCATGCACGGCCTTTGCGGGAAGCACAAAGCTTGCCCAGGGTGTCTTGTCTCCCGGGTCCTGGTTGGGGATCGTGATCCTCATAAACTCCCTGCCGTCTTTCGACTGGAAAGGCTCTGCGAGACCTTTTCCAAACTTGATCGTTACTTCTTCCTGTGTCGGGAGCTTCACTCCCTTTGCGATCTGCTCCTTGGCTTCCTTTACGAAGTCGGGAACAAACTGATCATCTTTTCTACCGTTCTCAGGCATTATCTCATTTCCTCCTTTATAGGTTGCATTGCTTTCGCTGACGCGAAGAATTTCCTCCGCTGTCATTGAGATCTTGTCGCTTGTGAAATCCACGATCCCGGACTCCCGGAAGCTGAACATATCCCCATTACTGCCGCCTACGATCACATGATCCAGGCAGGGAATATCCATGAGCTTTCCGGCCTCCACGCAGCGTCTGGTCGTCGTGATATCCTCTTTGGATGGCGTCACATCGCCGCTGGGATGATTGTGCAGCAGCAGAAAACCGGCTGCATTGGACAGGATCCCGGACTTTAAAATGTTCGGGATCGCTGCCACAGAACCATTGATGCTCCCCATGCTGACGATGTTGAAATTGATGGGTTTAAGCTTGTTGTTGAGGTTCACCACGCAGAGAATTTCCCTGTCATACTGGGAAAGTTCCTTTCGCATCACATCCAGTGCTGCCGTCGGGGAGGAGAGAGGGACATCCGAATAGAGCGGATGCCCTTCAGCAAGGCGGATGCAGACTTCTTTCAGCTTATATCGCTTCGTTTCGTTCTCTGTCATCACGTTCCCGGCCGTCCTCCTTTAACTCAATGATGATCTTCAGAACCTCGTCATCCGGCATGGACCGGATATAATCACGCAGCTCCTCAGGCGTCATCTCGACCACCATTACACATCCTCCTCATTGTCATCAGCAGGATCCTCATCATTCAGGATCTCATTCTCATAGGGATCCTCATCATCGTAAGAGTCGCTGACTTCCTGATCTGGACCGGCACCATAATCCTCTTCGTCGTCATCGGTATAATCCGCGTCGGGATCCGGAGCAGACTCGGCTTTCCTTTTCTTCTTCGTCTGCATGAAGAACCATCCGCCGCCTGCAGCCGCCATCAGGACAATGATGATCAGGACCGGCGCAAGGTTGGTTTTCTTCGACTCCTTAGCCGGTTCGTCTTCCGGTTTCTGGGTCTCGGATTCACCAGTCTGGGATGCAGCTTCTGCGGCAGCCTTTTCAGCCGCTTCCTTTGCAGCCTGCTCGGCGGCCATCGGGTTCACGTACTGGGTGCTGGCCGGGCTGATATGAATGACCTGGCCGTTGAAGCGCTGCACCAGCGCCGTGTACTCTGCCTCAGGATCACAGATGATCACATCGTCATCCGTCACCAGGAAGGCATTGGCGATCTCACGCTTGGCGCTGAAAGACTTACCGGAACCGGGGGTACCGAGGATCAGTCCGTTCGGGTTCTTAAGCGCCTTTCGGTCCACCATGATCAGGTTGTTTGAAAGCGCGTTCAGACCGTAGTACAGGGATTCCTTACCGTTCTGGAACAGCTCTTGGGTGGTAAATGGTACAAAAATCGCCGTGGAGCTAGTGGTCAGCGCACGGCGGATGTCGATAAGGCAGCTTGCCAGCGGCAGGCAGCTCATGAGAGCGTTCTCCTGCTGGAAGTCCAGCCTTCTTAAGTTGCAGTTGTGCTTCTGGGCGATGGAGCTTGCCTGGAACACGTTGGTATCCAGCTCCTGCTGGGTCTTTCCGGTGTTCATGATCAGCATCGTCAGCATGAACATGCGCTCGTTCTGGCTCTGCAGCTCTTTAAGGAGCGACTTTGCGTCCTTGCCGTAGGTAGCCAGGTCTGAAGGGATGATGTCCATGTCGTAACCGGACCTTACTGCCTTCTTCTGCTCTTCGATCTTTGACCTATCAAGCTCCGTGATCGTATGCTTGATGGTCTTGATCGCCTCTGTCTGATCCACGGACTGGATGTGCATCGTGATGATCTGCGAGGAATCCATGTCCAGGAAATCCTTCAGAAGCTGGTCCGAAAGGTCCGATGCCGTGATCTGCAGATAGCTCATGGCACCGTAGAGAGATCCCATCTGGAAGGTACGGCTGCCGGGGAAGGCAAAAGCCGTAGGAGCGATGAAGTCCTTTACGGAAAGGCCGGACTCTGCAAGCCACTTCCAGTCAAAACGGAACTTATCCTCCGGATCTCCCATGTGGAACATATCGTGCATGAGCTTCAGTCTCTGGTATCCGTTCAGGACCTCAGCCCTGACGCCCAACTGCTTGAAGTTGTTCAGAAGATCGTTCTGGACATGCTCAAGCCTCGGCTTTGCCTGCTTCATGGAATCCGCTTCGATTCCGAAGGTCAGGAACTTGGTCTTGGTGAGGCCGTTGTTGCCCTGGGCCAGCTGGTTCTTCAGCATCTCCGAATACTCGTCACGGACGCTGTTGAACTCGTCCTTCTGATAAGGGATCCGGATCCCGGCTTCGAAGCTCTCCGCGTCGGTCGTCATATTCATGAAGCTGAGTTCGAAGTGGATGGAGCAGATCATCTTTCTCACGCATTTGCCGGCACCTCCATCTTCGTTCCAAAGACTTCGTTTACACATTTCTTCATACAGAAACTGACACAGGGGCCGTAACAACAACCTACACAAGGTGATGTCTTTTTCGGAGACTCCGCCAGGTAATAGCAGTTCTCCTTTTTGAGAGAGCAGCCAGCTTTGCGGTTCTTCCAGAAGAAACAGCCTCTGCAGCTATTGGGACGGTCAGCATAGTAACGCACGCCGTCGATCATGATCGTTTCATTTTCCATTGATTTAACCTCCTTGTTTTGATCTGCAGAGCCTGCAGAAATGGAAAAAGCCCGGTCACTGATTTCGTACAGCAACCGGGCTATGTAATGGAGGCCTATTCTTCTAAAAAGACAAAGACGCCCGGCAGGAAGAACTTTCTGCTGAACGTCTCAAATGGGGATAAACTAGGATACGAAATATCAGATTCGGTCAGAATCCGCAAATCGTTCCTGATATCTTAGGGGTAGAAAAGCAGCTGGCGAATGATCAGAGACTTGCCTTCTCATTTTGAGAATTAACTACACTTTTTTCTCTCTGCCATTTTTGGATTGGTGCCCCATTTTTTAACTAAAAGAGCCCCGTTAGCCCCTGTTGCCCCAGTATTAACTACTAAATCTTCGTCAGAATTCGTCAGAATTCGACAAAACAAATCAAAAATATTTGAGCATGAAAAAACCCCGGAAACGTTGAATTTCCAGGGTTTTTCGCATCTCTCTTGGTCTCGATTAACGCTTCGAGAACTGGCTGGCGCGGCGTGCGGCTTTGAGACCGTACTTCTTGCGCTCCTTCATGCGAGGGTCGCGGGTGAGGAAGCCGGCTTTCTTGAGCGGTGTGCGGAAGTTTTCGTCTGCGAGGCAGAGAGCGCGGGCAAGACCGTGACGGATTGCGCCGGCCTGTCCGGAGAACCCGCCGCCGGTGACGGTCGCCACGATGTCGAATTTACCGAGCGTATCGGTAACCGCAAAGGGCTGGTTGATGATGAGCTTCAGCGTTTCAAGGCCGAAATACTCATCAATGGTGCGGCCGTTGATGGTGATGGAGCCGGAGCCGGGATAAAGACGGACGCGGGCGACGGATTTCTTTCTTCTGCCCGTACCGTAGAAATAAGGTTTCGCGCTTGTATACATTATCTTTTATCCTTTCTCCGTAATCAGACTTCAATCGCGACAGGCTTCTGCGCCTGCTGCATATGCTCTGCGCCCGCGTAGATTTTCAGACGGTTGATCGCCGTGGCGCCGATGGAATTTTTCGGCAGCATGCCCTTGACAGCCTGGCGCATGGCAAATTCAGGCTTCTCGGCCATGATCTTGCTGTAGGAGATCTCCTTCAGGCCGCCGATGTAACCGGAATGATGATAGTACTTCTTCTGAGTCAGCTTGTTGCCTGTCAGGACCGCTTTCGACGCGTTTACGATTATTACGAACTCGCCGCAGTCGACATTGGGTGTGAATTCGGGACGATGTTTACCGCGAAGTATGTTGGCCGCGGCGACAGCTGTTTTACCGAGCGGTTTTCCTGCCGCGTCGATAACGTACCAGCCGCGCTCGACGGTTTCCTTTTTCGCCATGTAGGTGGACATATCGGAACGTTTCCTCCAAGTATTTATAGGTCTTTTTTTACCGTGCGTCGTTTATTATAACACATGGATATAGATGTGTCAAGCATTTTTCGCATTTATTTGCGATTAGCTTAATTATTCTCGCGCATCCGTGCTTTTTGCTCGCTTAACCTCGCTTGTTCTCACTCGCGCGCGACCGCTTATGCCGTATTCTATTGACTTCTCGGTGCGCGCAATGATAGAATAAGAATAATGAAATCAATTACATAATTGAAAAGGCGCTGTATTCATGCCGGAAACACTTAAAATCATCGAAGTATTAAAGGAAAGGTACCCGGACGCCGAATGCTCGCTCCGCTATTCGGGCGAGCCTTGGAAGCTGCTCGTGCTCGCCCGGCTGTCGGCGCAGTGCACCGACGCGAGAGTTAACATAGTCGGAGTCGAGCTGTTTAAACGTTACCCCACGGCGGATGCGCTCGCTGACGCGGACATAGCCGATGTGGAACGCATCGTCCGCCCGTGCGGGCTGTACCATGTGAAGGCCGCCGACATTATCGCAGAATGCGCCGCGCTGCGCGACAGGTATAATGGCGAAGTTCCCCGCGGAATGGACGAGCTTTTGTCGCTGCCCGGAGTCGGTCGTAAAATCGCGAACCTCATCCGCGGCGACGTCTTCGGCGAGCCGGGCATCGTCGCGGACACACACTGTATACGAATCTGCGGCAGGCTCGGTTATTACCCCGAGTCTATGAAAGATCCGGCGAAAGTCGAACGCATACTGTCCGCCGTGATCCCGCCCGACGAACAGGCGGATTTCTGCCACCGGCTAGTGCTTTTCGGCCGCGATATATGCACCGCGCGCTCGCCCGACTGCGCGAATTGTCCGCTGACCGCGCTCTGCGCACACACGAAAACACAGGCAAATCAGACTGTTACAAACAGCATTTGACTATTTCCGTCATTCGTAACGAGTGACGGCTTAATATATATTGAATTTTAGAGATTCCGGTTTTATAATGAGTTCGATATAATACCTGAATTTTGCGAAGGAGCGGCGCCCGCTGCGCCGGCCCGTTTTCGCAGGCAAAACGGCTGTCTGTTAACAGTTAAACTTAATATCTCCAATATTATAATACATAAGGAGGGCGCTGTCATGTTGAAGATCGGCATTACGACACGGTCGTATTCCGGCATCGACACCGCGTCGGCAGCGAAGCGTATGAGCGAAGCCGGCTTTACCTGCACCGAGCTGTGTTTTACTCAAACCGACATCTCCGGCTGGACGTACAACGGCCGCGGAAAACTCGACGGCATAGACGAAGCGTTCGTCGCGAGGAAGGCGAACATATACCGCGCACACGGCGTCGAGGTAGTGTCGCTCGGGCTGTTCACCGACCTGCGGTCGCCGGACGAGGCCGAGCGGTCCGCCTGCATCGAATACGCGAAGCGCTACATCGACTTCGCGGCGGCGGCCTCCATACCGTGGGTCGCGAGCGAATGCGGCTTCACGCCCGGTAAAAGAGGAGTCAACGCCGACACATACGAAGCCGATTTTTCTCGAATCAAAGAGACGCTCGGCACTCTCGCCGTTTACGCCGCGAAGAAAAACGTAGGCATCGCGCTCGAGGGGTGCGTGCTCGACGTCGTACCGTCGCCGAAGCGCGAGTCCGATTTATTCTCGCAGCTGCGCGCTGAATACGGCGTCGACAACGTCAAAGCGCTGCTCGACCCGGCCAATTTCATCGCGGCGGAGGATGAAGAGGGCATGTTCCGCCACCTCGCCGGCAAAATCGCATATTTCCACGGCAAGGACAGGTTCGTCAACGCGACATACGGCATCAACCTCGGCGAAGGCGACATCAACTGGGTGCGCTTCTTCGCACTGCTCCGAAAATACGAGCCGGACACGCCGTTCATGCTCGAATACTGCAACGCCGACAACGCGGCGGATATAAAGGCGCGCGCCGAGAAATACTACACGTGGGCATACTGAAACAGGTAACGTTAAAATATAATTCCGGAGGTAGACATCATGATAAAACTGGGAGTCAACTCTGTCCTTTTCAAGACCGTCCCGTTCGCTGAAGCCGCAAGGGCTATCAAGGCCGCCGGTTACGACGGAGTTGAAATCTCCGCCATAGCGGGCATGTGCGAGCACCTCAACCTTGCGTCGTGGCGCGAGGACAAAGCCGCGCTGATCTCCGCCGCAGCCGACAACGGGCTCGAGCTTCTTTCAACCGAGATGGCGACGCACGACCGAGAGAGGCTGCTGAAGGGCTTCGAAGCCTGCGCGGAAATCGGCATACCGATCGTCAACATCGGCCCCGGCGGACAGATGAATGACGAGGACAGCTTCAAGGCCGCCATGGAGGAGATCGAAATTCTCGCCGAGGACGCAGCCGGCTTCGGAATCACGCTGTGCGTCAAGGCGCACGTCGGTGGCGCGGTATGGAACACGCCCACGACGCTTCGCATGATCGAAACAATAAAGTCGCCCGCATTCGGCGTCGATATGGACCCGTCGCACATATGGAGAGCCGGCGAAGACCCCGCCGACGCGCTTCCCGCCGTCATCTCGCGCGTGAAACACATACATATACGCGACTGCAAGGGACGCCAGCAGTCTCCCGGCGCACCCGCCGATCAGGCGTGCGGGCGCGGCGACATCGACCTGTTCGGCTACTTCAAAGCGATGGTCGATGCGAACTACGACGGTCCCGTCTGCCTTGAGGTCATAGGCCCGGATCAGGACATCGTGAATGCCACGGCTATCGCCGCGGAGTCGCGCGGATATATGAACGCGATACTCAAGTCCCTCGGCGCGAGATAAATTTCGGCTGATAATCATAAAGGAGCGGATATGAAATACACGAAGCTCGGCAAAACAGGAATTACGGTTTCCGGCATAGCTTACGGCGGCATCGTCAGCATGTCGGTGACGCAGGATGAATCCGACCGCTATGTGGCAGAGGCGTTTGACGCAGGCGTGCGCTATTTCGACGTCGCTCCGTCATACGGCGACGCCGAGTCGCGGCTCGGTCCTGCGCTCGAACCGTACCGCAGCCGCTGCGCGCTCGCATGCAAGACGGGCGAGCGCAGCGCCGACGGCGCGAAGCGCGAGCTGCTCGCATCGCTGAAAACGCTGCGCACAGACCATTTCGACGTATATCAGCTACACGCGATGACGACGCAGGAAGATTACGACGCCGTGTTCAGCCCGGGCGGAGCGATGGAGACGTTCGTTTGGGCGAAGCGCGAGGGACTTATCCGCAACATCGGCTTTTCGACCCACTCGGAGGAGATCGCGCTCGCATGCCTTGACGCGTTCCCGTTCGACACCGTGCTCTTCCCGTTCCAGTTTTCGCTCGGCATAAACGACGGCTGGGGCGACCGCATAGCCGCGCGCGCGAAAAAGGACGGCTTCGGCCTGCTCGCGATGAAGACGATGATCGAGCGCGCATGGAAGGACGGCGACGACAGAAGCGCATGGCCGAAGTCGTGGTGCAAGCCCATCGACCTCGAGCGCGACAGCGCTCTTGTCATCGCCGCGATGAAGCGCGCCGTATCGCTCGGAGCAAACAC
>DBRA01000071.1:8857-12630 GCA_002305445.1 Clostridiales bacterium UBA1380
TAAACGTTTTTATAACGGAGAGATAAATATGAAAAAACTTCCGAACATTCTATTCTTCGGCATCGACAGCCTTCGCTCCGACCATATGTCGCTTTACGGTTACGAACGGCTGACGACGCCGCACATCGACAGGTACATCGAGGAGGGCGGCATCGTGTTTGACAACATGTTCTCGCCCTCGATTCCGACGACGCCGGGTTACGCATCTATGCTGACCGGCATGGACTGCTTCTCAACAGACGTCGTCGCGCTGCGCCATGAAGGCGCGCTGACCGACAAGGTGAAGACGCTTGCCGAGGTTCTGCGCGAGCACGGATACGACACGACCTGCATCGGCTTCGGCGGCAACGCCAGCTCCCGCGGCTTCGACAGATACCTCTCCTACGGCGACTGGGGCCACCGCAAGGCGGAGTCGATGAACGACGTCGCCATTCCGGAGCTTGAGCGCCTTGCCGGCGGCGACAAACCGTTTTTGCTCTTTATGCGCCATATGGACCCCCACAGCCCGTATTACACCGAGAAGCCGTTCGACCGGTTGTTCTACCAGGGCGACGAGTTCGATAAAAACAACAAGTCGCTCGTTCCGGTATATGAGTTCAAGCCGTTCCGCGACTACTTCCTCTCATGGTTCCCGGAGGGCTGCACCGACGCCGAATACATAATCGCGCAGTACGACGGCGCGATCGCCTACATGGACATGTGCATCAACCAGATACTCGTCAAGCTGAAGGATCTCGGCATCGAGGACGAGACCATCGTCGTCTTCACGTCCGACCACGGCGAGACGCTGTACGACCACGACTGCTATTTCGACCACCACTCGCTCTACGACAACGTGCTGAACGTTCCGTTCGCGATCCGCTGGAGCGGATTCGACAAGGTCGGTCACGTCGCCGACATTACCTACGAAAAGGACATAATGCCTACGCTTCTGTCGCTCGCGGGCATCGATTCGGGCATCAAGTTCGACGGGCGCGACATGACGCCCGCCATCCGCGGCGAGTTTGTCGAGCAGGAACCCGAGTGCTACATCACCGAAGCGACATGGATGCGCAAGCACGGATGGCGCACACCCGAATGGAAGCTGATGATCGCGCTCGAGCCCGACTTCCACTTCAAGCCGGAGATAGAGCTGTATAACCTCGTCAAGGATCCGGGCGAAAACCACAACGTCGCCGACGAGAACCCCGAAACCGTCGCGTATCTGCGCGCGCGCATGGAAGCGCACATCGCGAAGCGCGAAGCCGAGGTCGGCCGCCGTGCGCCCATCTACACGAACCTCAACTGGAACGGCTTCGGCCGCCCGTTCAAATCGTCGCAGGAAGCTTACGACAACCTGCACATCGGCGACCCCGAGGCCGCAAAGCGCCTTCAGGCGAAGCTCGCCGAAATCGGCGTCAGCAAATAATTATTACCGAACCGGTGCGGGCGTCCGCCGTCATGTGCAATTGACGCGGACGCCGTCGCGCGATATCATTTAAGAAGGATGTGACATACATATGCAGCGCTGTGCGGTCATCGGCATGGGGCCGATCGGCAACAACCACGCGACGGCGTATACGTCATCGCCGCTCGCCGAACTTGTCGGCGTTTGCGATATAATTCCGGAGCGGGCAAAAGCCGCGGGCGAAAAATACGGTGTGCCGTATTTTCTCGACGCGCGCGAAATGCTCGCGGCGCTTAAACCCGACATCGTATCGATTACGACGGGCGGATACGAATATTCGTCCGACCACTACGAGCCGACGATGCAGGCGTTCGAAGCGGGCTGCAACGTTCTCGGCGAGAAGCCGATCTCGAACGACCTGCGCCACGCGCAGGAGATGGTCGACACCGCCGCGCGGCTCGGTCTGCGCTACGGCATCGACATGAACCACCGCTTCACGCCGGCGGCGCGTCAGGCGAAGAAATGGCAGGACGACGGCAGGATAGGCGAGCTGCTCTTCTGCAACATGGCGCTCTGGATCGGCAAATTCATGCCGCTTGACTCCGAGTGGTACCACCTGAAGGCGCTGAACCCCCATTCCGTCAACATCATGCAGTATTTCTGCGGCCCCGTTAAAGAGGTCGCGTGCTATGCGATGAAGGCGTCGGGGCGCGATATATATTCGACGCAGTCGACTCTGATGCGCTTCGAGTGCGGTGCTGTCGGCCACCTCACAAGCTCCTACGACATCAAGCGCGGCCATCCGATGGAGCGCTGCGAGGTCGCGGGCGTAAACGGCCGCCTCGTCTTCGAGGACATGTGGCGCGAAGCGACGCTGTATCCGGCCGAGACATATTTAAAGGAGGTCTACACGAACCCCGTGTTCGACGGCTACAGCGGCTTTTTCGACACGTTCAAGGAGCGCATCCACACGTTCGTGCGCGAGGTCGACGAGGGCGTCGCACCCGAGGACATCGACGGCTCCGGCCGTGAAGGCCTCGAAGCTTCGCGCATCATCCACGCTATGATCCGCTCCGTCAAAGAGGGCGGCGCTACAATACAGGTTAAGGATATCGTTGAATAACACCGGAGGTTACCGCGTGCAGTCGAAATACAATACGCTCGGCGACGAAATGTTTTCGGGCGTCGCTCCCAGGATCCTCGTGATGAACACCGAACACAACGGCAGCGTATACAAGCACGCGCACAGCTTCACCGAGCTTGTTTTTATCGAGAGCGGATTCGCGCTTCACTCGTGCAACGGTTCGACGACGGTGCTGACAGCGGGCGATATGTTCATTATCCATCCGGGCGACGCGCACAGCTATGTCAGCGCTTATCATACGAACCTGTATAACTGTCTTTTTTACACGAAGGATCTCGGCGACGATATATGTAACGAACTCGAAGAGCTGCCCGGGCTCGAGCAGTTAAAGAAAAGTTCGACGCCGCGCATACTGCACATCGACATATCGGAGCGCAGGGAGTTCGCAAGGCTGCTCGAAAAAATACAGTGGGAGCGCCAGAACAGGGCTGCCGGATGGGAGCTTGCGGTGAAGTCGCTGTTCACGACGTTTCTCGTCAGGTATTCGCGGCTCGCCGCGTCGTCGCCTGCGCCGGATGGTGAATCCGACAATTACACCGGCTATGTCTGCCGCGTCCTGCGTTATATAGAGGAGAATTACCGATCGACGATAACTCAGGAGGATTTGGCCGAAGCGGCAGGTTTGTCATGCGACTACATGTCGCGCCGCTTCAAAGCTGCGATGTCGATGACGCCGTCGGAATACATAAGAAAGTTCCGCATCGCGAAATCGATAGAGCTCCTGCGGACGACGACGAAGTCCGTATCGGAGATCGCCGCGGAATGCGGGTTCTCGGACATAACGCTGTACTCGCGCGTATTCAAGCAGACCGTCGGAATAACACCCGTTCAGTTCAGAAAAAGCGAAACCGAATAACTTAAATCCCGTCAGGATGACAATAATTAATTTCGGAGGGACAAAATGAATTCACCGCTTAAAGTTGGCGTCGTCGGCATGGGCGGAATAGGCAACACTCATGCGACCTGCCATACAAACGACCCGCTCGCCGAGCTTGTCGCAGTCTGCGACCTGAATCACGCCAAAGCGGACGCCGCCGCCGAGAAATTCGGCGTCCCCGCGTATTATTCGCTCAAAGACATGCTGTCGGCTCATCCGGAGCTCGATATCGTCGACGTCACGACGTCCGGCTACGAAAACGGCTCGTGGCACTTCGAGCCGGCAATGCAGGCGCTCGACGCGGGCAAGCACGTGCTCGTCGAGAAGCCGATATCGAACGACATCAACGAAGCTCGCCAGCTCGT
>DBRA01000071.1:12635-15455 GCA_002305445.1 Clostridiales bacterium UBA1380
GCCGACGAGCTCATTAAAAACGGCGGCGTGGGCGAGCAGGTCTACTGCATCAACAAGGTCGGATTCGACGGTTCGAGCGCGTCCTACGGCGGCCCCGGAAGCCCCCGCTGGCAGCGCCCCTACTCGCACGCGAAGGCGTTTTTAACGCACCCGTTCTCCGTCATGCGCCACTTCTGCGGCAACGTCACGCACATACAGGCGTTCATGGATAAGCCCGGCTGCCGCCGCAGCGCCGAGGACATGATGCTGTCGATACAGTCGATACATATGCGCTTCGAAAACGGCTGCGTCGGTTATCTCCTCTCCCAGCGCGGCGACGCGATGTTCGGCCTTGGCGGCTGGTGGAGCTTCGAGCTCGCCGGCACGAAGGGCTCGTTCGTCATCGAAAACTGCGTCGAAAAACTGACGTATTACAAGCAGGGTCAGGCACCGGAGGTCACCAACACGGGCGTCACCGACTTCGGCGCAACATTCCCGATCCGCATACACGCGTTCCTCGAAGACGTTACGAACGGCGTTCCGAAGGAGCACCTCCGCGCCTCCGGCCGCGACGCACTCGCGACGATGGAATACATCTTCGCGGCGATCGAATCATACGAAAACGGCGGCGCGCTCGTCCGTCCGAATCCGCTGCCCCCGCTTCACGGCGACATCAACTACGTCTGGTAATAATAAAGGGAAAGCAAATGCTTTCCCTTTATTATTAAAGACGCACCGTTTCCCCCGCGCCGATTTTCAGGGGAGCGCCGTCGGCGCTGACCCATACGTCGAGCGCCGACGGGTTGAAGATGATCTTCATGTCGGCCGAATATCGCAGAGCGCGGACGGCGTTTATGTAATCGACGATCTCGATGTTGGTCGCGTACCACACGCCGTCGCGTCCGGCGGCTTTTTTGCAAAACTCCTCGATCAAGTCCCAGTTGTTAGCGCCATCGAACTCGAACGAATGGCCCCACATGTAGAAGAGCATCGGACGGTTGTAGCGCTGCGGCGCGAAAAAGGCGTCGAGCAGCTCCGAAGCCGTCTTGCCGGCGGCTCCGCGATGGTGGCAAGTCGGGTGCCAGTACATGAAGTCGGCGGGCAGCCCGAAGTGTCCCGTCGACGCGACGGTGCGCGAATACTCCATGCCGGCCGTGCGCAGTATGCGGACGACGCGGTCGTCGACGTCGCCGAACGGATACGACATGCCGCGCACGATGCGCCCGCCGACGCCCTCAAGCGCGCGCTTGTCGGCGGTTATGTCCGCAAGAATGCCGGCGTCCGGCAGGTCCGTGTAAAACGGGTGCGTCTCGCCGTGCGCCGATATTTCGTGCTTTGCGTAAAGCTGCGGCACTTCGTCGGCGGCGATGTATCCGGGCGTCCCGAGCTTGCCCGAATTCAGATGAAACGTGCCGCGAATGCTATATTCATCGAATATGGAAACGAGGCGGCGGTCAAACTCGCGCCCGTCGTCGTAGCTCACGGTCAGCGCGCGCTGCGCGCCGCCGCAAAACAGATTTGCCTCGATACGCATGATGACACTTCCCTTCCGCCATCAGCTGTTGAAAATTGAGTCGATATATGCAAATGCGCGCGGCATGTCGGACTCGTCGTAGACGCCGTGGACGATCATATCGCCGCCGTAGCGCGCTTCTCGCAGCTTCGCCGCCATGTACGTAAAGTCGACGATACCCTCTCCCGCGGCGCAGAAGTCGATGCCGTCTCCCTCGCGTATGTCCTTGCCGTGCGCGAGCACGATGTCGGCGCCGAACGCGGCGAAGGCTTCGTCAAGCCGCGCCCTGACGTTTTCGCGTCTCGCTTCGCCCGCGCGGAACAGGTTCGCGGGGTCGAGGATCATCTTCAGCCGCGGGCTGCTGACAGCGTCGAGCACGGCGCGCGCCACGACGGGAGTGTCGACGATATTCGACGCTTCCGTTTCTATCGCGAGAGTGATGTCCGCGCGCTCCGCGGCTTCCGCCACCGCTTTCATCGACTCTACGCAGTCGGCGAACGCGTCGGGCGCGCGGTTGCCGGGGTGATGCGTCCACATCGATATGCGGCTGCGCGTGCCGGAACACAGCGTCACAATCGGAGAGCCGAGCGCTGCCGCCGCGGGCAGAAGCGCGATTACGCGCCGCACGGCTTCGGCGCGGACTTTTTTATCGGCGCTGCAGAGGTTCGCCGTGCCGTTCACTGATGAAACGGCGATCCCTTTTGATTCGCACGCGCGCATCGCAGCGTTGACCGCGGCGGCGCTTATTACCGGCGGTATATCGAAGTCTGGCTGCGGCGTGTACTCCGCTTCGGCTATCGACGAAAACGAAAACTGAACGCAGTCATAGCCCGCGTCTTTTATTTTGGATATGATCTCGCCGGCCGACAGTGCCTGCCCGTAGTCGCGCTCAAAATCGGTCGTCGCCATTCCGATACGCATACCATAGTTCTCCTGTCTTTTTCTTGTATTATACATCGTATTGTCCAAAATCGCAATATATTTACCTGCTTTTAAATGTACAGAGAATGACGGCTGTATTATAATACGGTCGGAAATCCTATATGTGGAGATAATTATATGTTTGGTAGAATGACACTCGATCTCGCGCCCGGCGAAAACAATCCGCGCAACAGCGAAGGCGCGTTCGCGCTCTTCCCCGGGCTCATCGTATTCGCGTACAGCCGTTATAACAGCAACTCGTGGGACGACGACGCCTGCGCCGACGTCGCGATCGTATCGTCGAAGGACGGCGGCGAGACATGGAGCGAGCCGACGATAATCGCAAGCGCCGAGGGCTTCGGCGCGCGCAATCTGATGAGCGTTTCGGCATATCCGTATGACGGCGG
>DBRA01000071.1:15501-18052 GCA_002305445.1 Clostridiales bacterium UBA1380
GACGGCACCGTGGTTATTCCGGCTGCGCGCCACGCGACATCCGGCAACTCCGAAGGCTTCGAAGCCCGCGGCTTCGACGCCAACGCCGTCGCGGTCTGCCTTTACAGCAAGGACGGCGGCAGAGCTTTCTACTGCGCTCCGGCGCGCGTGCCGCTTTCCGAGCCGCGCACATACTCGGGGATGCAGGAGCCGGGGCTACTCGAGCTTAAGAAAGGCGTTCTCTGGATGTACGCGCGCACCGACTGCGGCTGGCAGTACGAGTGCTATTCGATCGACGGAATGCGCACGTTTACGCCGCCGGTGCGGTCGCGTTTCTCGTCGCCCTGCTCGCCGATGAAGGTGAAGCGCGCACCGGACGGCACGCTCTATTCCGTCTGGAATCCGATACCGAATTATAACGGACGTAAAATCTACCCCGAGGGCGGCGGACGCACGCCTCTCGTCATCGCGCGCTCCAAGGACGACGGCCTGACCTGGTCGGCGCCCGTCGTGATCGAGGACGACGAGGACCGCGGCTACTGCTATCCGGCGATAGAGTTTCTGTCCGACAGCATTCTGCTCGCGTACTGCCGCGGCTCCGTCGCGGATAAAAGCTGCCTTGTTCGCACGGGGATCGTTAAAATTCCGCTTGCCGACCTCGACAAAGCATTAGGTTAATAATCTGCACAACTCTTGTGATTTAATATATTGTCCGTCCATGCTCTATCGGCTATAATATTTCCGTAAATAAATATTATAAAGCAGGAGAGTGAAATATGAGACTTCGTCCTCCGGCCGTACCGCTTGTAACGGTCGACCCTTACTTTTCCCTCTGGTCGTTTACGGACGTTCTGACCGATTCGAACGTCCGCCACTGGACCGGCGCGGACAACACGCTCTGCGGCATCGTCAAGATTGACGGCACACCGTACCGCTTTATGGGCGCGGCCGTACCGGGTCTGTGCGATGCGCCCGCGATGAAGCAGACCTCGCTCGACGTGCGCGCTATGTCGACAACATATGTATTCGAAGGCGCCGGCGTCAGGCTGACCGCCCGCTTCTCGACGCCGCTTCTGCTCGACGACCCGACGCTGTTTTCGCGCCCCGTCTCGTACCTTGAACTCAACGCCGCCGCCACGGACGGCAAAAAGCACGAGGTTGCAGCCGCGATATACGCGTCGGAGCAGCTCTGCCTCGACTACCGCGGAGAGCACCCCGTCAAAGCGGAAGCCGTCAGTCTCGGCGGGCTCGACGCCGCCCGCATAGGCTCGGTGACGCAGAATATCCTCAACCGTTCGGGCGACGATCTTCGCATCGACTGGGGCTGGTTCTATATCGCCTGCGCGGACGCGAAGACAGGCACCGTCACGGTCAAGGTTCCGTTCGATGAAAAGAAGCCGCACGGCGACAGCGAGGACATGACCTTCGTCTATGCCGAAGCCGCCGTCAAGCCGGAAGGCACGCTCTTCCTGCTCGCGTATGACGATATAGAATCGATCGAATACTTCGGCGAGCACCTCAAGGCTCCGTGGACGCGCGAATGGGCGGACATCGGCGAAGCCGTCGCCGCCGCGGCGGAAGATTACGACGACGTCACGGCGCGCATTATCGCTTTCGAGGACAGGATGTTCATCGACAGCGTGCGCGCGGGCGGCGAAAAGTACACGGAGCTGCTCGAGCTCGCATACCGCCAGACAATCGCGGCGCACAAATGCGTTCTCGACAGCGACGGCGAGCTGCTCTTCATCTCGAAGGAGTGCTTCTCGAACGGCTGCGCCGCCACGGCCGACGTCTCATATCCGTCGATACCGCTCTACCTCGCGTACAACCCCGAGCTTGTGCGCGGCATGATGCGCCCGATCATCAAGTTCGCGCGCTCGGACAGGTGGAAGTTTGACTTCGCGCCGCACGACGCAGGCCAGTACCCGCTTGTAAACGGCCAGGTCTACGCCGGCGACGACGTGAAGAACCAGATGCCTGTCGAGGAATGCGGAAATATGATAATCATGTTCGCCGCCGAAGCCGTCGCGTCCGGCGACGCGTCGTTTGCGGCAGACAACCTCGACCTAATCGAAACATGGGTGCGCTACCTCGACGAGCACGGCGAGGACCCAGAGCATCAGCTCTGCACGGACGACTTCGCCGGCCACCTCGCGCACAACTGCAACCTTTCGCTCAAAGCCGTCATGGGTATAGCGGGGCTGTCGATCATCTACCGCATGCTCGGGCGCACATCCGACGCCGACAAGCTGCTCGGACGCTCAAAGGAACTTTTCGACTCATTCGCCCTCAGAGCCAAAAACGACGACGGAAGCTACCGCCTCGCGTACGACCGTCCGGGTACGTTCTCGATGAAGTACAACATCGTCTGGGATAAGCTGTTCGGCACCGGTATCGCGGACCTGACCGTGATCGCAGCCGAAGCCGCGTCGTATCTGCGCCGCCAGAACGCGTACGGTCTGCCGCTCGACAGCCGCCGGACCTACACAAAGTCCGACTGGCTCGTCTGGTGCGCGTGCCTGCAGCCCGACCGCGACAGCTTCGAAGCGATGATCGAGCCGCTGTGGAACGC
>DBRA01000071.1:18161-74753 GCA_002305445.1 Clostridiales bacterium UBA1380
CGGCGAGGCTTGCAAATAACAAGCGGAAATGTTATAATGCGGAAGGTATATTTATATTACAGGGAGAAACGGATTTATGATCATTCGAAAGCTCCGGAGCGACGAGAAGTACAAGGCGCGGCTCGCATCTGCCGTCGCGTTTGAATTCGGCATAGACCTCGCGAAGGAAAAGGAAAATTCCGCGCAGGCGAAAGAAACGGACGCCGCCGAAAACGTCATTTCGGCCGTCTCCCTGCCCTCCGATGCGTACACAACCGACACATGGGGCGCTTTTACCGACGACGATGACACGATCATGGCGTCGATGTTCGCGTATCCGTATACGGTCCGCTTCGACGGCGCCGATGTGCTTATGCGCGGAGTCGGCGGCGTCGCGACGCTGCCGCCGTACCGGCGTCAGGGCGCGATACGCGAGTGTATGCGCGCGTTTTTCGCCGACATGCACAGCCAGGGGTTTCTGTTTTCGTGCCTGTATCCGTTTTCGACGGCGTTTTACCGTCAGTTCGGATACAGCTGCGGCGGAAGGGTAAACACCTGGGAGGTCGGCATAGGCGGACTGCGCAAAAACGAGAACGTCCGCGGGAGCGTAAAGATGATACTGCCGGGCGACGACATGTCCGCACTCGACCACATTTACGCGAAAATGTCGGAGCGCTACAACATGGCCGTGCGCCGGGTCGCCTTCGACCGCTCGCTCGAGGACGCGAACACGCTCGAGCAGCGGCGGTATATTTACGTCTGGTGCGCCGAAAACGGAGAGCCGCGCGGCTTTATGATAACAAAAAAGTCCGGTGACGTCATGGATGCGGCAAACGACTTCTCCTCGCGCGGCTCCTTCTACTTTTTGGATGCGGCGGCGTTTACCGGCCTCATGAACTTCGCGCTGACATTCGCGTCTAATTATAAGGCGGTTCGCTTCAGCCTGCCCGAGGATATAAAAGTCGACCGCATGATCGGCGAGGGAACTGAGCTTTCGTGCAGCCAGTCGCACAACGGGATGGTCCGCGTGATCGACGTCGAAGAGGTGCTGAAGCTGTGCCGCACACGCGGCGAAGGCGTTGTAAAAATCGGCATACGCGACAACATGGCGCCGTGGAACACGGGCGTCTGGCGCGTGCGCTTCGGCGGCGGCAAGACCGAAGTCGAGAACGTCGCGGGCGAAGCCGACGTCTACATGGACATAAGCGACTTTTCGGCGCTTATCACCGGCGCCGCCGACGACGAAGACATGCGCTGGATGCCCGGCGTGCACGTCATAAATCAAAGCGCTCCTTTCGGCGGCTTATTTTATCGCAAGCCGTACATGCTGTGGGATCTGTTCTGATTCCGGGGCAATAATAAAATTACGGTTGTTAGTTTAAAGGCAGATATATGCGTAAAATACTGATATTGTTTTTACTGGCGGCGACGCTGTCGCTCTGTTCCTGCTTTATATCGGTGCGGCCGGCAAGCGATACGACGCGCCCTGCAGGACGGAGCGAAGAGACAGCAAATCCCGCAGTATCGGAGTCCGGGACGGAGAATTCTGCGGAAGCATCGACGACGGAGCCGGTGACGGTTAACGATACGAACGTTGATGCGGCTGATGTTATTGCCGAAACCGGCGACGAAGAGCGGATCGAAGAGCTTCTGTCGGCGATGTCTATCGAGGAGAAGGTCGGGCAGATGTTCCTTGTCCGCGCGCCTGACGATAATATCGCTTCGGTCGTGACCGATTACGCTCCGGGCGGGCTCGTGTTCTTCTCGTCGCACTTCGAGAACCGCACGACCGAGACCGCCGCCGCGATGATATCGGAAGCGCAGGCCGCGTCGAAGACGCCGATGCTCACGGCGGTCGACGAGGAGGGCGGGACCGTCGTCCGAGTCAGCAAATATCCGGCGTACAGATCGCAGCCGTTTCTTTCGCCGCGCGAGATATACGCCGCCGCGGGCGGCGGTGATGCCGGTATAACAGCGCTGTACGACGATGCATCCGAGAAGTCGGCGCTGCTTGCGTCGCTCGGCATCAACGTAAACCTCGCGCCCGTCTGCGACATAACGACGGGTGAGGACGAGTTCATGTACAAGCGCTCGCTCGGCGAAGACGCACAGACGACGTCGGCCTTTGTGACGACTGTCGTCGAAGCCTCCGCCGAACACGGCGTCGCGTCCGTGCTTAAGCACTTCCCGGGCTACGGCCCCTGCCCCGATACGCACAATACCGCAGCCCATGACACAAGGCCGTACGAGGCGTTCTCCGAAAAAGACTTCCTGCCGTTTACCGCCGGAATCGAAGCGGGGGCGCAGGCGGTCATGGTCAGCCATCTAATCGTCGATGCGTTTGACGCGGATAGACCAGCATCCCTCTCCACCGCCGTTCACGCGGCGCTGCGCGGTGCGCTCGGCTTCACGGGCGTCATTATGACAGACGACCTCTCCATGGGCGCCGTCGGCGATTACGCCGGCACCGAAGAAGCCGCCGTCCTCGCCATCGAGGCCGGCAACGATATCATCGCCACATCGGACTATGCCGTCCAGATACCGGCGGTGCTCAACGCCGTATCGAGCGGCAGGCTGACCGTCGAGAGGATTAACGAAAGCGTGCGGCGCATACTGCAATGGAAGATCGACGCGGGTATTCTCAAGTAATGTGACGATATTAAAAGGATCGGGGACAGCCCCGATCCTTGATTTTTTATTTATTATGCACCGGTGTGAATAATTTATCGAATTTAGCGCGTATAGTTAATTAAAGTCGACCATCGTGCGGCGGCAGTTGCCGCAGACACGCACGTCCGTTCCGTCGTTATAAAGCGTGCCGCAGGCTATGCAGAGCTTGTTCCTGTGCGACGGGGAATCGACGACGACAGGACGGTCGAAGCCGTGATAGTGGCGCACTCTCTCGCCCGTGACGTAGTATCCCGAGTAATCCGTACCGTCGCAGTTGACGTCGTATTTATGCTCGCGGCCTTTTTCGTCCTTCATTTTGACATGGAGCATTTTCGTCGTAACGATCTTTTCCCCGTCCTCGCCGATAATGGGGAACTTTATCGTCTCGAGGTCGCTCGATACGATCTCGCCTTCCCATCCTGTGTCGGTGAACATCTCGTAAACCTTGAATCTCCACACGCCGACGGCGGCAATCGCGGCGAAAGCGGCAACGGCGATAAGCTTTTCGCCGATGCTCTTATCGTCGCTTGCAAAGTACCATATGTACGCGGCTACAAGCACCGCGATCAGTATGAGCAGCTTGACGACGCGCACGCCGTATTTCTTAGCGGCGATTTTGCGCAGGTCGCCGTTCTTGCGGGAAAGCTTTACATCAGCCATCGGTAATTTACTCCGCACACTTGAAAATACACCGATTTTATGGTATCATAAAAAAGCGCCGTTGTAAAGACCGGCGCGCAACTTTTTATAACGGAGAATCTGCGGCGCGTTATGATATACACTATATCTTTGACAGGTGATCTCGGCTCCGGTAAAACAACGGTACGGGATATTTTTGCAAAAAACTACGGAACCACGACTTTCACAACCGGTGAGCTTGTGCGCGAGGCCGGCAGAAAGCGCGGGATGGACATCAACGAGTTCAGCCTGTTTATGGAGAAGCATCCCGAAACGGACCGAGAGATCGACGACGCGCTGGCAGCAATGAACGTCGAGGGGCGTTCGATCATAATCGACTCGCGCATGGCATGGCACTTCGTGCGCGGAACGTTCAGAGTTTATCTTTCGGTGGATCCGCTCGAATCGGCGCGCAGGATACTCAAAGCGGGCCGCGGAAGCGAACACTTCGAGTCGCTCGAGGAAGCCGCGGCAAACGTGACGCGGCGTAAGAAGTCGGAGCGCGACCGCTACCTGGCCCTTTACGGTATCGATCGCGACAGGCTGCATAACTATGATCTCGTGCTCGATACGACATGCCTTTCGCCCGAGAGGACGGCTGAAATCATAGCGGAGGAGTATAACAAATACGTCTCGGGGCTCCCGCGCGAGCGGTTCTATCTGTGCCCGAAGCGCATCATCGCCGGCTGCGCCGACGAGGACGGCGATATCGTCGTGAGCCGCGACGGCGACAGCTTCACGCTTGTCAAAGGTGCGCGCAGCTTGAGAGAAAAAATAGACGAAGAGATCGTCGCCTGCGCTGTAATCGAATAATAAAAACCCGTGCGTGAGCACGGGCAATTTTTATTCGGGCAGCTTTATATGGCGGCGCACAACGCGCGCGATTATGACGGCAAGCGCGAGCTTTGCGGCGTCGGGCAGAACGAACGGGAAGACGCACCAGCCGAGCGCGGTCGACAGCCCTATCTCGCCCGACGTGCGCGCGTAGACAGCCATAAACCATGCCGTCCCGAACGCATAGCAGACGATAAGACCCGCCGCGAGGGCAGCTGCGCGTACTGCGGTTTTGTCCGAAAGCTTCTCCGCGAGCGCATAAATCAGCGCGATAAGCAGAAAGCCGACTATGTATCCGCCGGTCGGGCCAGCAAGCCATGTGATGCCGCCGCCGAAATTCGAGAATACGGGAAGTCCCGCGGCGCCGATTATTATATATGACAGCACCGCAAGCGTTCCGCGCCGCCCGCCGATCATCGAAAGAACGGCGAAAATGCCGAACGTCTGCAGCGTAAACGGGACCGGCGACGGTATCGTTATCCACGAACACACGACGATAAGCGCCGTCGCCGCCGCTATGTATGTTATATCGATAAGCTTTTTCTTTGGCGATGATGTTTTCACTGCCACGTTTATCTCTCCGCTTATACTTAGTTCCTGCCGCCGCGTTTTACATGCCGCCGCGGCGGCGCGCTTTTTGATACGTCATTTATAGGTTTGGCATTGCGCTTTAATAAAGCAAAAAACGCGCCGGTATAAGGCGCGTTTTATGACCCGTGGGAGAATCGAACTCCCGTTTCCGCCGTGAAAGGGCGGTGTCTTAGCCGCTTGACCAACGGGCCGCTTTCAGACAGCTTCGTAATTATATCATAAGCAGCCGCCCGTGTCAAGCCCTGTTTTTTATTTTTGATGTTTTCTAAAATGAAAAATTCTTATAAAAATCCGGATATTTATATGGGAAGCGATATCTTTTTTCGCGATAAATACCAACTTCTGCCGTTATCGGCGCTTCCCTGATAATAAAGATATACCTCGCCGTCGATATCCTCGAAGACGTACGGGTGGCCGGACTCCGACGCGTTCCATTCGCCGGGCGCTCCGTTGGGCAGAAACGGCATCAGGGAAACGCGTGTAAAATGCACGCCGTCGTCCGATACGGCGCAGCCGATCTGCTGCGGGGCGCAGTTATAGCTGCCGCCGTAGAACATATAAACGCGTCCGCCGCGCGCAATCGCCGCGGGCGCTTCGATGCACTCGCCCTCCCACGGCAGCTCCGGCTTTAGTATCGCGCCGTCGAACGCTTCGGTGAAATCGCCGCGCGTGTACGCCGAACCGAGCGGCGCCGCCGCGCAGCCCACCATCTGTATCTTCATCCGCGGGTCGCGGGTCGCATAATAAAGGTACAGCTTATCGCCGAACACGCAGACGTCGGCGTCGATTGCGCGTCCGCAGCTCCAGCTTCCGGCTCGAGGCGCGAAAACGGGATTGGCTTCGTCCTTTATAAAGTCTATGCCGTTGCCCGACACTGCGTGGCATATAGCGTCGCGCGCGCCGTTGCCGTATGTCTGGTAAAACAGATGCACCTTTCCGTTTAACACGACGGCTCCGGGCGCTCCGATACCGTTTTTCTCACAGTCCTGCGTAAGCGGCAGTTCGCCGTGTATGCGCCACTCGTCACCGTCGCAGGAAACGGCGATCCCAAGGCGCAGCGAGCCGTTTTCGGCGAAACGCGAGTAATACATATAATAGCGTCCGTGCAGGTATACGACGGCCGGGTCCTTCGCCTTATGCGTTCCGCAGGTGTTGTCGGTGAAAATCATATCGTCCCTCCGCTGTTGATGCTAATAGACCGGACGAAAGCGCGCTCCCGTCCGGCCTATGTTGCGTTTAATTTACTTTTTCCATCCGGGGATGACGCCGTCGACGTCCCAGAGGTCGTACCAGTCCTCTGCGCCCTCCCACAGGAAGACGTGTCCCTTGATAAAGCGGCAGTTTTTATCGGAGGCGGCGATTGCGGCCATCTCCTCATCAGTCAGCGGGTCCTCGGTGACGGCGCGGAGGTTGGACGCGAGGTTCGCGCGTTTCGTCGAGAATGGTATCGGCACCGTGCCGCGCTGCGCGGACCACTTAAGGCACACGACGGCGGGATGCACGTTGTGCGCTTTGGCTATCTCGACTATAACCGGCATCGCGGTGTCGACGACGTCGTCGGGCGCCATATCGCGCGCAGGGCGGTTGGGTGAGCCGACCGGGCAGTATCCGACGGGCTGCATGCCGTTTTCAACCGTATATTTATACAGCTCCGGCTGCTGGAACGACGGGTGCAGCTCCATTTCGTTGAGCACCGGCTTTATCTTCGCGTCGCGAAGTATCAGCTTCAGCTTCGGTATCGTGACGTTAGAGATGCCGGGGTTGCGGACGAGGCCTTCCTTTACGAGCGTCTCCATCTGCGCCCACGTCTCCATGAACTCCTCATGGATATACGGGTGCGCGTCAGGCGAGCGGCTGTTGATGTCGCAATGCGGCGCGTGCCAGTTCGGGAACGGCCAGTGGATGAAATACGCGTCAAGGTAATCGAGGCGCAGGTCGTGCAGGCTCTTTTTGCAGCTTTCGACGACGCGCTTGTGGCTGTCGTTCCAAACCTTGCTCATGACAAAAAGTTCGGAGCGCTCTGCAACGCCGTTTTTAAGGGCGCGCTCGAGCTCGACGCCGATCAGATCCTCGTTTCCGTATACGGAAGCGCAGTCGAAAAGCCGGTATCCGAGTTCCAGAGCGATGCCGACGCAGGAGGCGACAAGCTCGGGGTCCGCATGGTCGGATCCGAATGTGCCCATGCCTATTATGGGCATTTTATCGCCGGTTGCGAGCGTTACCTTCGGCACGAGAGCGGGATCAATAATGTCGGTCATGTCAGTATTCCCTTTCATGTTTTTATATTTTCAGCACTTGAGCATCAGCTTGCCGCCGACCTTGCCTTCGGCATAAAGCGCGAACGCGCGGTCGATCTCGTCGAGCGGGAAGAAGCGGTACACGAGCGATTCGTCAGCCTTTAGCGCGCCCGTTCCGAGGTAATGCGCGGTCAGCTCCCATTCCTCTCCCGGGAACGGCGCGCTGTAGCTCATCCAGCTGCCGGTGAGGCGGAACTCCTTGCGGTTCATGCATTCCCACTGCTTCTGCGTGAAGGTGACGGGCACATGCGGCGTGCCGATGAAGCACACGGACGCCTTGTTCGCCGCCACCTCGAACGCGTCGATCATCGTTGCCGGCTGGCCGGCGGTTTCATAGACAAAGTCGTACTTCGTGTCGGGCAGGCCGTTCGTCGTGTTGACGGTATAATCGGCGCCTACGGAGCGCGCGATCGCCAAGCGCTCGTTTGATATATCGAACACCGTGACGGACTTCGCGCCGAGTATCTTCAGCCATTGAAGCGTGAACGAGCCGATCGTGCCGCCGCCGAGAACGGCGCAGTCGCGGCCGCCGATAAATCCGGATAAACGCACGCCGTGAAGCCCTACCGTCGAAGGCTCGAAGAACGCGCCGGACACGAACGACACCGAATCGTCGAACGGCACGACGTTCGCGCGCGGGACGCACACATATTCGGCGAAGCTGCCCGAGACGCGCGAGCCGATGAATGAGTAGTGCTTGCAGAGCGAATAGTTGCCGCGCGCGCAGTCCTCGCATTTCATGCACGGCACGAGCGGAGCGGCGGTGACGCGCTGGCCGGGAGTCAGATCGTCGACGCCCTCGCCCATACCGGCGACCTCTCCGGAGAATTCATGGCCTAATATTATCGGATAGTATTTCGCTTCGTTTCCGAGCACGCGCGGAACGTCCGAGCCGCAGATGCCGGTCGCGCGGACGCGTATGAGAACCTCGCCGGCCTTGGGCTTCGGAGTCTCCCATTCGACGCAGCGGATATCGCCTTTGGCGAAAAGTACGCCAGCTTTCATATATATATACGCCCTCTTTTCAGATATATATCAGTACAGATTTTTTACGGACTCGTACAGCGCGAGATATTTCCCGTAGCCGCGGTCATATGCGTCTCGGGCTGACGGGTCGGGGTTCTGCGTGCGGCTGATGCGGACTGTGTCGCGCACGGCGTCGCCGAAGCTGTTCCATACGCCGACTCCGACGCCGGCGAGCATCGCCGCGCCGAGCGTCGCCGCGCTGCCGGGATTCGGCACCGCGAACGGAAGCCCCGTCACGTCTGCTTTGATCTGCGTCCATACGCGGCTGTTGGCGCCGCCGCCCGCGGGGTAAAGCACGTCGGGCGACGCTCCGGCTTCGCGCGCGGTATCGAGATTGTGGCGTAGCGAATACGCGACGCCCTCCATCAGCGCGCGCGCCATTTGCGCGCGGCCTACCGAATACGACAGCCCGAACCAAACGGCTTTCGCGCGCGCGTCCCAGATAGGCGAGCGCTCGCCCGCCATGTACGGCAGGAATACAACGCCGTCCGAGCCCGGAGCGGCCGTCGCGGCTTCGTCGTCGATCTTCGAGAATACGGAACGGTCGCCGTCGTCACCGGCGAAGGACGCGCCGAACTGTTCGGCGAACCACTTCATCGAACCGCCGCCGCCCGTCGTACCGCCCTGCAGCAGATAGCTGCCTCCGGTCACGTGGACGCCGAGGATAAGCTTTTTATGCGGCGCGCACTTTTCGGTGCATATCGACATGCCGCCAGACGTGCCGGACTGCTCCTGCGTCTGGCCGTCGCGGTAAACGCCGACGCCGAGCGTGCCGCATGCGGCGTCGAGGCCGCCGGCGACGACCGGCGTGCCGGCGACAAGGCCCGTCTCGCGCGCGGCGGCGTGCGTCACGCGGCCGACCACCTCGAAGCTGTCGCGCAGATCCGGATAGAGCGAAAGGTCGCAGCCGATTTCGCGCGCGATGTCGGCGTCGAAGCGCTTTTTCGCCATGTCGAAGAAGAAGCAGCCGTAGCCCTGCGACACGTCGGACGTGTACTCGCCGGTCAGCTTCATCACGATAAACGAGTTCGACTGCAATATCTTATATGTACGCTTGTACAGGTCGGGTGCGTTTTCGCGGAACCACAGCTCCTTCGGCGTCGTATACGACGGCTGCGCCGGATTGCCGCAGACCGAGAAGAGTATGTCTTCGCCGACCGCCTGCTTGATGCGCTCACACTGCGCCGCCGCGCGACGGTCGAACCATATGGGCGTGGGCGCGAGCGGTTCGCCGTCCGCGCCGCACAGGATGCACGACCACGACTGGCCGTCGACGCCGACGCCCGCGATATTGCCCGCGCCGACTTTTTCGGCCACTGCGCGCACCGCGCGGCAGACAGCCGCATACCATTCGCGCGCGTCCTGCTCGGCGTATCCTTCGGCCGGATACGCGACGGAGTACGGCTCAACCGCGGATGCCGCTTCTGTTCCGTCGCGGGTGAACGCCGCGGCCTTGCACGCCGAAGTGCCGATATCGATGCCGAGTAAATACATCATGTCGCATCTCCCGATTCATCCGTCCGAGACGTGCCGGATATCATTGGTAAACTCCACATTGCCGGTTATATTGCCGTCAGAGCTTGTCCGCCAGTCCGTTCGCACCGCAAAGGCGTATCTTCGCTCGGACGACTTCCTTTACCGCCTTTTTTGCCGCGCCCATATACTTGCGCGGGTCGGATTCGGACGGGTCAGCGGCGAAGCAGGCTTTGATGGCGTTCGCCATCGGAATCTTCAGCTCCGTCGCGATGTTTATCTTCGCGACGCCGCGCTTGAGCGCTTCGCGTATCTGCCAGTCGGGCACGCCGGACGCTCCGTGCAGCACGAGCGGCACCGATACGCGCTCCCGTATCGCGGAAAGGCGCTCGAAGTCGAGGTCCGGCTCGCCCTTATATTCGCCGTGAGCGGTTCCAATCGCTACGGCGAGCGTGTCGATACCGGTCGCCGCGACGAACGCGGCGGCTTCCTCCGGGTCAGTGAAGGTCGCGGAGCGCTCGTCGACCGTCATCGTGTCCTCGGTACCGCCGATGCGGCCGAGCTCGCCCTCGACGGCGACTCCGCGCGCGTGCGCGTGCTCCACGACGCGGCGGACAAGCGCGACGTTTTCGTCATACGGCAGCTTCGACGCGTCGATCATTACGGAGTTATATCCGCACTCGATCGAACGGACGATGCGGTCGTAGTCTGTAAAATGGTCGCAGTGGAGCGCGATCGGGATATCGTACATCTTCGAAGCGGCTTCAGCCATCGCTCCGATATATTCGGCGCCCGCGTGCACCTGCGCCGTCGGCGTCTGTTGAATTATGACGGGTGCTCTCTCCTCGGCGGCGGTTTCGACGACGGCTGCGAACATCTCAAGATCGTGTATATTGAACGAAGCGATCGCCGCACCGTTACTGCGAGCCGCTTCAATAAAGCTGACGGGATTTTTAAGCGACATTTATAATTACCTTCTTTTTATTGGATGGTTAATCGTTTTATATTAAGTAATATTATAACAGCGGCGCACCTTTTTGTCAAGCACGCCGCTGATAATATCGCGATGTTATTACATCATCCTTTTATATTTACGACCGATTCGTAATCGCGCATCGTTGTCTTCAGGCAGCGGACGCCTCCGCACGGTTCGCCCGCGAGTCGCGCGAGCAGCGTCGTGGCGGCCGTTTCGCCTATCTGCGAGACCGGCTGCACGATTACGGTCAGGCGCGGGCGCGACGAAAGTGCGAGCGTGAGGTTGTCAAAGCCTATGAAGCTGATGTCGCGGCCGGGCGTGAGTCCGCGTTCGTTGAGCGCGGTCACCGCGCCGACTGTCAGCTCGTTGTTCGTTGCAAATATTGCCGTGGGCGGCACCGGCAGGTCGAGCAGCGAGCATGTCATCGCGTAACCGGCGTCCTCGTTGTACTCGCCGGTCTTGATGTACTCGTCGGGTATTTTTATCCCGTGCTCCGCGCAGGCCGACATAAAACCGGCGCGCCTTTCCACGGGCGTATACATCGATTCCGGGCCGAGCAGTATGCCGATTTTTCTGTGTCCCGCTTCTATCAAACGCTCGGCGGCGGTACGTCCGGCGCCGGCGTTGTCTGACAGCACGCAGTCGCAGTTTCCCTCGTCCGTCATGCGGTCGACGAGGACTACAGGCAGGTTGCCGACACGGCGCACGAATTCCGAAGCCGACGAGCACGGAACGGCTATAAGCCCGTCGATCTTCTTGCCGAGCAAAAACTCGAGTTTTCTGCTTTCGCGCGCGGCGTCGGACCGGCAGTTGCACACGATAGTGCCGTAGCCGTGGCGCTCGAGCACGCTGTCGATCGACGATATGATCGAGGTGAAGAACATGTTGTCGAGCTGCGGGAGCAGGATGCCGATTGTCATAGACTTGTTGGTGCGCAGCCCGCGCGCAATGTCGTTTCGCTTGAAGCCGAGCGCGGCGACGGCTTCGTCGATAGCCGCTGCGTTGCTCTGTTTAACGTGTATGCCGTTCAGATACTTAGAAACAGTCGCCGCAGAGCATCCGGCGCGCTTTGCGACTTCCTTGATGTTTGCCATACATAAACCGCCCTTTTCGTTTATTTAACGCAAAAAGTAAATTATGACGTTTTATCTGTAATTTAACTTAAAATATTATACATATAAACATAACATTTGTCAAACGTTAAGTTTATCGTTTAAGAAAAATGTATGTTTGACATAAAGCCGTTCTGTTGATATAATATTAATCGTTAAATCAAAAATGGAAATAATATCAAGTATCGGAGGCGGAATACAGTGAGCGGTAATTTTAAAGAAGAAGCGCACCGGATCGTGTCCGAGATGACGCTCGGCGAAAAATGCGCGCAGATGCGCTATCAGGCCCCGGCGATCGAACGGCTCGGCGTAAGAGCCTACAACTGGTGGAACGAAGCGCTGCACGGCGTCGCGCGCTCAGGCGTTGCGACCGTGTTCCCGCAGGCGATCGCGATGGCGGCGACCTTCGACCCGGATCTGCTATATCGCGTGGCGAGCGCTATATCGGACGAAGGGCGTGCGAAGTACAACGAGTATAAAAAGGCCGGATCCACCGGCATTTACGAGGGCCTCACTTTCTGGAGCCCCAACATCAACATATTCCGCGACCCGCGCTGGGGACGCGGCCACGAAACATACGGAGAAGACCCGTATCTTACCGGCGTCTTGGGCACCGCATTCGTCCGCGGCATACAGGGCGACCCGACCTGCCGGTACCGCAAAGCGGACGCGACGCTGAAGCACTATGCCGTCCACAGCGGACCGGAGGGCGGACGCCACTCGTTCGACGCGCGCGTAACACAACGCGACCTGTACGGCACATACCTCCGCGCGTTCCGTTATTGTATCAAAAACGCTGACCCGTCCGCCGTTATGGGCGCATACAACCGTGTGTCGGTCGAAGGGCGTTTTGAAGGCGAGCCGTGCTGCGCCAGCCCTTCCCTGCTCGGCGAAATCCTGTACAAGGAGTTCGGCTTCGACGGTTACGTCGTCTCCGACTGCGGCGCGATAACCGATATCCACGCCCACCATCACGTCACCGAGAACGCGGCGGAGTCGAGCGCGCTTGCGGTCAAAGCCGGCTGCGCGCTCAACTGCGGCGGCGCATACGCGGCGCTCGTTTCGGCTGTGGCGGCGGGGCTTCTCACCGAGGAGGAAATCGACAAATGCGTCACGCGCCTGTTCGAGGCGAGATACCGCCTCGGAATGTTCGCGCCTGAGGGCGAATGTCCGTACGACAGCATCCCGTTCGATGTCGTCGACTGCGCGGCGCACCGCTCACTTAACCTCGAGGCCGCGAGGAAAACGGTCGTGCTCTGCAAAAACGACGGCATCCTTCCCATCGACCCGCGCAGCGGCATGAGAATCGCTGTCATCGGGCCGAACGCCGACGACCGCAGCGTGCTTGTGGGCAACTACAACGGCACGCCGTCAGAGACGATTACGATTCTGGAGGGCATGCGCGCCAAGTTCGGCGGCGTCCGCTATGCGCCCGGCTCCCATATGTGGCGCAAGTACAACCCCGAGGATTGCTTCGAGCATCTTCTCAACGACGCCGTCGCCGTCGCGCGCTCAAGCGATGTCGTCGTGCTCGTATGCGGGCTGAACCCGACGATGGAGGGCGAGGAGGGCGACGCATACAACGGCGCTTCCAGCGGCGACAAGACGACGCTCGAGCTTCCGGCCGCGCAGCTGCAGCTGTACGAAGCCGTAACGGCCGTCGGCAAGCCGATCGTGTTCGTCAACGTCTCCGGCTCGGCGATTGACCTTTCGCGTATGGACGCCGAATGCGCCGCGGTGCTTCAGGTGTTCTACCCCGGCGCGCTCGGCGGACTCGCTGTCGCCGAGGTGATCTCGGGCGAGGTCAACCCGTCCGGCAGACTGCCTGTCACCTTCTACCGCTCCGACGACGACCTGCCGCCGTTCGAGGACTACAACATGCGCGCGGGAAAGGGACGCACATACCGCTATTTCACAGGCGAGCCGCTCTATCCTTTCGGCCACGGCTTTTCCTACACGAATTTCACGTACTCGCAGCCGTCCGTCCCCGCGACGCTGAATAAAGGCGAGGGCGCGTGTGTAAGCGTGAAGGTCAAAAACACGGGACTGCGTGCGGGCGACGAAATCGTCACGGCGTATGTGTCGCGCCCCGATGTTGAAGGCACCCCGATAAAGGAGCTTGCATCAGTCGCGCGCGTTTCGCTCGTGCCCGGTGACGAAAAGGAAGTCTCGCTGAAAATAGACGCGGAAGCGTTCGGTGTCTACGGCGAAGACGGTGCGCTGAACGTGCCGTCAGGCGCGGCGGTTATCGAAGTCGGCGGATATAAAGCGTGCGTTGAAATAATCTGATAAAACAACTGCCCGAACAAGGCTTGTGCCTTGTCCGGGCAGTTTTCATGCTATTATACCCGTATTTATATCGGTCAAGCGCACATATGATCAATCGGGTGTAATGCGCAGCAGCGGGCGCTGTATAGCATGGCGCAGTCACCTGCTCCGCAAGCTCTGTCCGATCGCGGCTATATCCGCCGGAGCGTGATGCGCTCTTAATTAACTCCGGTAAAAGAATGGACATATTATACCAAAAATCGCTTCGGCTTTCCAAATAATATTACAATGCAAAAAACCTTTATTCTGTCGAAAAAACTTGACATTGATGTAGATGTGCGTATAATGTTTATAGCGTCTGCCTTCAGCAAGCATACATTATAATGATTTATTCACGGAAGGGCGCGCCGTTCGGCGCGTACAGCGGTGAACTACTATGGTTTCGGGAAAAAAACGTCTTGTCGTAATCGGTTACGGCGGAATGGGCGGCTGGCACACTCAGCACGCGCTTAACAGCGACGTGGTCGAACTCGCCGGCATATACGATATTAATCCGGAGCGCGGCGCGCTCGCCGAATCGAGAGGAATTAAGAGCTACCCTTCTTTCGAGGCCGTTCTGGAAGACAGGACCGTAGATCTTCTGACTATCGCGACGCCGAACGAGTGCCACAAGCCGCTTGCGATACAAGCGCTTGAAGCGGGTAAAAACGTCATCTCGGAAAAACCGGTGACGCTCTCCTGCGACGATCTGCAGCAAATGATCGACGCATCGGTCCGTACCGGCAAGCTGTTCACCGTCCACCAGAACCGCCGCTGGGACGTCGACTTCCTCGCGATGAAAAAGCTTTACGATTCCGGCGAACTCGGCAAAATCGTTTCCATCGAGAGCCGCATACACGGCAGCCGCGGCATACCGTCCGACTGGCGCGGCGAAAAGGAGCACGGCGGCGGCATGTTGTACGACTGGGGCATCCATCTGATCGACCAGATCATGCAGATAGTCCGCGAACCCGTCGTGTCCGTGTACTGCCGGTTCGAGCATACGACTAATATGGAGGTTGACGACGGCTTCAAGCTCACGCTCGGTTTCGAGGGCGGCACCGAAGCTTACATAGAGGTCGGTACGATCAACTTCATACCGATGCCCCGCTTCTATATGCGCGGCATGAAGGGCACCGCGAAGATCGAGGACTGGCGCGAGCCGTGCCATGTCGTTCTCTGCACGCACTGGCACGAGAGCGAGGTCATTCCGGTACAGACGGCCGCCGGTCTGACGAAGACGATGGCCCCGCGCGACGAAGTCACGACGAAATCATACGATATGGAACGCCCGCAGTCGGACGTCCACGATTTCTACCGCAACGTCGTTCGCGCGATCGACGGCATCGAGCCGCAGCTCGTCGACCACGTCACCATGATGCGCGTGCTGCGGGTCATCGAGGCGAGCTTCTCGAGCGCCGAGCAGGGTCAGGTGCTGACCGTCAGGATATAAGCCCGAGTTTTACTTCCGGCGCATCAAATTTACACTTATATAACAAAACAGGCATGACGGAAGTCATGCCTGTTTTATTATGCCGTGGCTTATTAAGCGCGGCCATGTATCAATAATCGAAGCCTTCGAGCACCTTTTTGATGTTGTTCTCCGCAATCTTGTCAAACGACTTTCCGGTGCGGTCCGCCATCGACGCGTAGGTGCCGGACTTGAGCGCCGTATTGTATGCGCTGACCGCGCTGCCTGTCAGGCCGAAGCAGTAAGACAGATCGTACACGCGGCGGTCCTTCATGTCGCGCAGCATCGCGGCCGAATTCTGGTCGCGCGCGCCCTTTCCGATAACGGTTCTTTCAAAGTAGACCTCGAGTACGTTGTCGTATGTATCGGCCGCAAGCGATTCGATTATTGTGCCGGTTCGGTCGATATCCTTTGTGTTGACCGGCACGACGACTGTGAACGGATTCTGCACGTAGACGTACTGCTTGTCGCTCGTATAATCATAAGGAGGATAACTTATGATGCCGTAATCGTCCTCCTTGTCGCGGAGGTTGCGGAAGTCGCCGAGCAGACGCGAGTAGAACAGCGCGCGCCCCTCCTTGAACATTATGCGGGTCGCGTCGTCGCGCGCGAGAACTGAAAGCGTGTTGTCGTTGAGCATCTCGTTGATCTTCGTGCCGACCGTGACAAGGCGTTCGTCTATGAGGTTGAACTTGAATTTGTATGTTCCGTTCTCTTTTATCAGATCGACAAGGCTGACGTCCGACGAATACAGCATTGGCAGGTACTGGAACTCGCGCCCGACAAATCCGAGGCGGTCGTCCTTAACCGTGTGCTTGCCGTCGTTGTTGAGGTCGGCTGAGACCGCCCGCATCATTTCGAGCATCTTATCCATCGTCCACTGCTTGTTCCGGTACAGCTCGTACGGGTCCTCGAGCGAGAAGTCTGTGATGAGCGCGCCGCTGTAAAACAGCGCGGCTATGCTTTCGTAGTGGTCGAAGCTGATGTCGAGGTACCCGTGGTACATCTTGCCCTCGATCATCAGCGTTTCCTGCGCGCCCTTGTCCCAGTACGGGTTGCTCATGTTGATGGATCCGAGGTCAGTTATCGGCAAAAGGTATCCGCCCGCAATCAGCGGCATGACCTCTTCGCACAGAACGTAGACGAAGTCGACTTCGTTCGTCCCGGATACAACCGAAGATTTCAGTTTATCGGCCGCCGATTCGTTGATACAGGAAAGCTTGATGTTGAACTTGTGTTCGACGCGGCGGTTGCGCTCGTAAATCGCGTCGTTCAAGCCCTCGCCCGTTATCTCCTCGAAGTCGAGCGCGGAGAAATATTCGTCCGAAAGGCCGTTTGTCGCCATATGGAATTCATATCCGCCGTAGTCGACCGCTGCGATCGCGTCGGAATACGACGTCCCGCTGTCATCCGCCGCGAATATGTCTTCGGTTTCGCGTGCCGTATCAATACCGGCATTTTCCGCGGTGTCTCCGCAGGCGGCGAACAGCGCCGAAATCATCGCGAACACAAGAATCAAAACCATGATCTTACGCAGCAATTTCATAGTTTTCTCCCGTTAATCAGCTGTATTAATAATCGAAACCAATATCGGCTCCGGAAATTTTACAAGAATAATCCGGAGCCGAATTTTGTATATGAGCGATATTTACTTGCGCTTTTTGATTATTTTCGCGACGCAGGCGGATAAAACGGCGCCGAGCGACGCGATAAAGGCGATATCGCCGGTGGCGGGAGCGGATGTTACCGTTTCGACAGGTGCAGCGGCAGCCGTTTCCTCTTCCGCGGGAGCGGCCGTCTCTTCTGCCGGCGCCGCGGTCTCCTCCGCTGCGGCAGCGGTGTCAAAAACCTTATAATCCTCCACGAACTCTATATTGTCGATGTAAAATTTATCGCCGCCGATCAAGTAATCGCTGTAGTCCCAGAAAAGGTACACTCCCTTGACGTCGGACATATTCGCGGGCGTGCCGGCATCGAGCGCATCCCAGTTTGCGTTCGAGCGGATCCAGAAATCAGCCACAGGAAACGCGAAATATCCCTTAAATCCGTACACATCGGAATTCTGGGCGTCGCCGAAGCATCCGTCGCCGCCGTGCTCCATCTCGACCCATTCGGACGAACCGTCGGCAAGGTAGTAGAACAAGCATCCCGCCTCGTCGACTTCGTCGGTCGTGAAGAGCGAATATGTACTGTCGATCACGCCCCAGTTTGCCTTTCGGAAACCCATGTCGGTGAGGTCCATCCAAATGCGCAGGTATTTCGCGCCGGTATAGTCGGAGGGTATGCCGGATTTCTCTCCGAAGAGGTAAAGACCCACGTTGTCGGTTGCGTCTTCGTAAATTTCAAGCGCTTTCGATCCGCCGACGCCCTTACCGTCGACAATTGCAGCGGCTTCAAGCCCGTTCTGTCCGCCGCTATCCCAGTTGCCGATCCAGTAGTCGGCGGCGTCTTCCGCATTGTAAACCGGGTTGCCGCCTGCGGTGAAGTTGGTCCACGAATCAAAGTCCGTGAAAACGGCGGCGCTGACGGCCGAGGTCATCGCGACAGTCATAATAAGCGCCATTGCGACAAGGATAATCTTCTTCATCAGCGTTTACCTCCAGATTTTTTAATAGAACAACACTGCCGGAAACGCGGGGGGGTAAATACACAACAATTTAAGCAAATTGTCGTCTAATGAGCATACTATAGCACATTATACAATTATTGTCAACATATACAGTTCTGTTCGGTTTCATTTATTTTGATAATTATTCATATATTTTTTATTTTATCGGGCGCATGCATCATCATTCGGCAGTATACGCAAACGTCAGAGGTTTTTCGCACGCAGCGCCGTAGCAGTCGTATGCCGTTACGGTGACTGTGTAAGTCGTGCCGGCTTTTATGCCCGCCATCGAAATCGTGATCTCTTCGGGCAGCGGTTCTATATAATAATCCGAAAAAACGCTGTAGGACTTCTCCTTCTTTCCGTCGCTCATCGTAAGCGTGTATGAGTATACGCATTCGTCGTCATGCGCCTGCGGGAACGTGAAGCTGACACGCGTGCCGTTTGCGGTCATTCCGGTCGGCACAATCACGGCGTCTTCGTCGAAATAAGGCGCAGCGGCAGCGCTCCAGCGATCGCGCGTGTAAGTGAATGCAGACGGGTCGGACGGGCGCGGCACATACCACACAAGCTGCTCATCCGGCGCGCCTTCGTTCTGTCGCGTGAAAAACTCGCCGGTCAGAATGTTGAACGGCATTATCTTAACGCGGTTCTGCGTGTCCACCTCGATTATATAAAACTGCGCGGCGGAAGATGCGTTCGGCGGTATCGTACCGTATGACATGCCGGAGTTCATCTCGAAGTACGACAGCGTTCCTGTGCCGAGAGCTGTGTATTTGTCCTGATAAATCGAGCGCGGATTGTTTATGGGGCCGTGGCTGTGCCCCGAGAAGTCAATTATGTTCGGGTATTTGTCGAAAATAGTTCCGAGCTGTTCTGTGTACCACTCCTCGGACACATAGACGGTATCTTTGATATGATGGTGCTGGAACACAAATACGGGCGACTCCGGCGCGTCGCCGACAGCTTCGCGGAGCACCTCGTCGAGCCAATCGTACTTGACCGTGTAGTCGCTGCCGTTCGATGGACTGACCGAGACGAAATGTATGCCGTTTATCACGTTGTGCTGATCGGCACTCTGACCCATAACCCTCTCGAAGACAGTCTGCGAACCGCCGAAGAACTCGTGATTGCCCATCGCGCAGATGAACTGCGTACCCTCGCGGATGTTATCCTCAACAATGGTGCGGAAGCGCTTCAGCTGCGTCGCACTGCCGTGGTCGGTGACGTCGCCGGCGAAGACGACGGCGTCGAGATTTTTATACCCCTGCGTGTCGGCGTAATTGTATGAGTATTCGAACAGCTTCTTCAGGCGGTCGCACTCGACGGATTCGTGTTCTTTTATATGGACGTCGGACGCGACGGCGAATCGCAGGACGGGTGTGAAGCCGGAGTAATCGTCGCCGTTTCGGTCGAGCGCTCCCGCAAGAACGATCGTATCATCCGCCGCCAGCGCTTCGCCGCCGTTCACAAACCGCTCCGTGAAGTCCGCCGCAGCTTTTATCGTTGCGCGGTCGGTCTTCCCTGCGATAACGACGGTATTATCCGAAAATGCCATAACAACGTAGTCCTCCTCACCCGCCATGCCGACGGCGGTTTCGTAATAGGTCGCGTCCGAGCCGGCGGGGCGGAGCGCCGCGCCGCCTATTATGATGCGCGGCGCGTTCTCCGCATCCGCTCCGTACATCATGTCGGCGTCGTTCGTCAGCTTGACGTCTGCGGAGAACGCGTCGCTCATCGCTTTGCGCAGCCTGACCGCCGCATCGATTATCGGGTCCGATGCGGATTCCGGGCGGATTATGACGCAGGATGCGACGTCGATAATGTTGTCAGCGATGTTCTGTGGTGTATCATCGCCGCTTACTGGTTCGCCGCTGCCGGTGCAGGCCGTCGATGCTGCGGTCAACGCAAGCATAATGACAAGTGCGATAAATCTTTTCATATCGCTCACTCATGCGTTCATCATCGTTCATTTTGCATCATTATACCGCACAATCTCAAATATTTCAATAACAGTTATTATATTATTTAAATTTTATTTATCGACTTTTTACTTTATTCTTCTGTATGTTTCGCGGTCGCGCGTCAATATGCCCATGCCGATCATCTCACGGCGGATCGTGCAGTAGTCCTCGTGATATCGTTCAATAATAGCGTTCGCTTCCCGCTCGTCGTAGTCGCGACCGATTTCAAACGACTTCGCGATTTCACGCAGGACAATCTCGCGCTTCTTGCGCTGAACAGGTATCGACACGAGCCTCCCGTACTTGATGAACGACGAGAGCACGGTCTTCTCGTATTCGGCTCGGCGCAGCTCGTCCTCCGCGCCCGGACGCGGCAGAATGAGCTCGCCGAGCGTCCGACCGAGAAAACCCGGTTCAAGCGAATACATTATATAAAACTGATCGCGGCGGCTTTTGACGATTCGCGCCGCCTCCAGCTTTTTTAAGTGGAAGCAGACCGTCGCGGGAGTGAGTCCGACCTGTTTCGCTAGCAGCTCCGGATAGCTCTCGCCCTGCCGCAGCGCAGAGACGATGTCGTAGCGCGATTTGTCGCCGAGCAGGCGGAAAAGTTCCACGGCGCGGCTGTAATCCTCCGGCTCCGTCGGCTTATTAATGCTGTTATCCGGCGCTGTGTCTTTTTTCAACACCATGCAGTCCGGTGCAATGTTTTTTTCATTATTATTATAGATCAAGAGTGTCACCTCCCATATCGGCGCGGACGGCGCGGAAACTTTCCATCAGAGAATAATAGGCGTCGAGGCAGAAGTCTAGTTCGGAGCGTTCGCGGTCGTTCGCATGCTCGCGTTTATGTTCCTTATCGTCTGCTGCTTCGCGGAGCCCGAGCATAGCGGCCGTATACAGTCCGAGCTCCGCCCTCTCATATTCGTCCGCACATTTCCGCCATGCTGCTTCAAAGCGCCCGGTGTTATCGCTTTGGTTTAGAAGCTCGTTAAAATGCTGCATCATATAGCGGCTGCCGCTGCGGCCGAAGCGGCGGTTGTTGCGCAGGATCGATTCGGCATAACCGCACACGGCGTCGCTGCGTATCTTCGCCTCGCACCAGTCGGAAATGCAATCGCTGCGCCTCGGCTCCAATTCGGCGGCTATCGCCTTCCATTTACCTGCCTCGCGCTCGACCGCGGCGAACATCGCGTGATATAACCGGTCCGAGCGGTAGGTTTGCAATGCCCACGTTATGCCGGCGTCTAAAGCGGCGGCGCGCCATCTGTCGGCGAGTTCCGCCAGCGCGATAAGGCGTGAATTGATATACGCGCGTTCCCGGTCGCTGCCGCCGTATTGCGCATAACGCTTATCAAACTCCGCCCGGAGCGTGAACATCGCGTCGGCGTATACCGATAATGCGCGTCCGGCGGACTTGTATTCGCTCTTGAAGCCGTCGTATTCGCGCGGCAGCGTTTCGGCGAAAGCAACCGTATCACCGCGCAGGTAAAATTCTTTTTCGCATCTGTCCGACGCCGCAAGATAATCTATCTCGGGCTCGCGGAACATCGGTCCGCGCGCGATGCCGAGCGACGCAAGCACTCCGCGTATGTTTCGCACATCAAACGTGTTGCCGTCATTTTCGGCGGCATCAAGTTCATTATCGTACGATGACTTCAGCTTCAGCCAAGCATCGCCGAGTGCGGCGTACATATCCTTGTAATCCATTATAATATACCTCACGTTATGCCGTATATTTTACAGCGACGCTTTCCGCCGACGGCAGACCCGCAGCGACGCGCGCGTCCTCCCATGCGGCGAAAAGATCGTTATACGCGTCAAGCTCCGTTCGGAGCGTAAACGCGCGGTCGATATCTTCATATTTTTCGGCATTATCGAGTTCGCCGCGTATGCGGTCGACAAAGGTGCGGCTGAGCCACAGCACTGTGTTGACATAAGTCACGAAAGCGTGCAGCTCGTCCGGATCCATCCCGGCCGTCAACACATCGAGCAGACCCGGATAACGGCGGTTCATGAACAGGTTCGAGTAGTTTTCGCGTTTCCATTCGTAGCTGAATCTGCTGAAATTAACTCCGAGCGACGCGATATTGGAACGTATCGACAGCACGCGCCGCTCCGTTATCGCGTTTTTATCGAGCGCGGCAAGGCGCGCTTTACATTCGCTCCGCATTTTCTCGGCGGCGCTTGACATGTTTTTGTATAGTTCATGTGCGTCCATGAAACCTCTCCCCTCTCTTTAAGCAGGCGCTATCTCCCGCCTATAGTGTTATTATATTCATCTAATCACTTTCTGTCAATAGTGATTATATAATCATCTAATTAATTTTCGGAAGATATAAAAAAAGACGGCCGTAGCCGTCGTTTTTTTCTTTAATAGGTCGGGCTATCAAGCCGCCAGCCGTTATCGGTGTTGACAAGCTTCAGCCGGACGTCGACGTCCGGCTTGCCGTCCACAAAGCTCGGGACGATGACCGTCATGAACCGGTCGCTGATCCGCTCGAACGTCATCGAATCGGTGTCGTAGGTGCGATCCGCTATCGTCGATGCGATGTTTGCGTTGACGGTCAGGACGCCGTAATCCTCTATGTAGCGCGCATAAACGGCGCCGATTGTCGTCGTCCCGTCTTCGCCGCTCTCGCCGGAGACGCCGGCAAATGCGACTTCATAAAGGATCTTGCAATAGGCGGGCGTGAAGACCTTCTCCGTCGCTTCTTTTATCGCGCTGATCGACTGATACGGGCAGTCGTGCGCGACGGGATGATATATCAGCGCGTCCACGTCGGCATCCGCGGCTTCAGCCGCGCTTTCGATCAGCGCCGAACCGGCCGATTTTTCATATGGCAGCCCGTCGCCGTAATAGATTTCGTTCAGCTCAAGCGACGCATCGATCAGCGACGCCACGATCCCGCGGGCTTCGTCTTCGCTCGGCCCGTACGAGCAGCCGCAAAGCGCTGACGCCGATAAAACCGCGGTTAAAATCAATGCGGCGAATCTTTTTATCATAACGGTCAACCCTCCGTATTAAACAGCCTTAGTATCGTCTCTGCGACGAAGCCGAAATCCTTCCCGCCGAGGTCGCCGCTCACGCCGGTGCCGAGCGCGAGATACGGAACGTATTCGCGCGTATGGTCGGTCGTCGGATAACCGGGATCGCAGCCGTGGTCGGCGGTGACGACGAGCGCGTCCGTCGGGCGCATACGTCCGATGAAGCCGCACAGCCAGCGATCAAACTCGGAAATCGCCCGCGCGTAGCCGTCGATGTCGTTGCGGTGCCCGTAGAGCATGTCGAAGTCCACGAGGTTCGCGAAGCAGAGCCCGTCGAAATCGGATGCGGCGGCTTCATCGATGCGGCGCATCCCGTCGTCGTTCGACACGGTCGAAACGGACGATGTTATGCCGCGCCCCGCGAAAATGTCGCGTATCTTGCCGATCGCGATGACGTCGCGGCCGGCGTCCGACAGTTTGTCGAGCAGCGTCGGCGCGGGCGGCGGAAGCGCGAAGTCATGGCGGCGCGCGGTGCGCGTATAGGGCCATTCGCCCTCGAACGGGCGCGCTATGACGCGGCCCGCGTCGGTGACGGCGCGAACGGCTTCGCATATGCGGTACAGTTCCTCCACCGGCACGACGCTCTCGTGCGCGGCGATCTGAACGACGCTGTCGGCGGAGGTGTATATGATGAGCGCGCCGGTTTCGACGTGCTCGCGCCCGTAGTCGCGTATCACCTCGGTGCCGGAGTACGGCTTGCCGCAGAGCAGCGGGCGGCCCGCGGCTTTCGAAAACGTCTCCATCTCTTCGGCGGAGAAACCGTTTTCCCACGTGCGCATCGGCTTCGGCGACACGACACCGCAGAGCTCCCAGTGTCCGATCACGGTGTCCTTGCCCGCGGATCGTTCGCGCAGCCGCGCGTACGCGGCGCCGGGGCGAAGCTTCATCACCGGATACTTTTTGCCGGAGAGGCGGCCGACCTCGAAAAGGCCGAGCGCTGCGAGCGTTCGCGCGTCGAAGCGCGGGGACGACGCGACGGACGCCAAAGTGTCGGCAGCCGCGCAGCCGTCGATACCCGCATCGCCGAAGTCGGCGGCGTCCGGCGCGGCTCCGCAGCCGAAGCTGTCGGCCACAATAAAGAATACGCGCTTCATGTGAATTATCTGACCTTGCCTTTCGTTTTTTCCACTCAAAATATGCGTAGAAATTATCGATGACTTCAATATTATATACTGTTTCTTAGAAAATTACAATAAACTATTGTAAACGGTTAAGTAAAGGTGTAAAATGATAATGATAATCATAATCAAAGAGGCATGAATGGCAAGAACAGGATACCACACAAGACAACGCGAGCTGATCGCCGATTTCTTAAAAACGCACGAAGGGGAGCATGTGCGCGCCGCGGATATAGCCGCGCACTTAGCGGTAAGCGGTTCGCCCGTAGGCGTCGCAACCGTGTACCGCACGCTCGACATGATGACGAAGTCGGGCGAAGTGAAAAAGTACATCGACCCGGACGCGGGCGCGTGCTATGTGTTCGCGTCGCAGCCGTGCGACAGCAGGCACTACCATTTGAAATGCAGCGGATGCGGAAAGCTGATCCACCTCGACTGCAGCATGATGAGCGACCTCGAGGTGCACATCGCGAGGGAGCACAGCTTCGAGCTCGACCCCGGGCGTACGGTCTTTTACGGCACATGCGCGGAATGCGGCGCGAAAAGAAAGGACAATGATAAATGAAGCGCGCGGCCGCATTGATTCTTTTTATCGCAGCGATTGCCTCGCTCGCCGTCGGCTGTACACCGGCGGACAGAACGCACGATAAACCCGTCGTTGTCTGTACGCTGTTTGTTCCGTACGATTTCGCCCGCGAGATAGCGGGCGAAGCCGCCGATGTGAAGCTGCTGCTCGCGCCGGGCGTCGAATCGCACAGCTACGAACCGACCGCCGCCGACATGATCGCGATCGCGGACGCCGACCTGCTGATCTGCGTCGGCGGCGCCGGCGAAGCGTGGGTCGAGCGGGCGCTCAAGGCGACCGACACGCCGCCCGAGACGCTGCGGCTCATCTCCTGCTCCGACGGCGCGCCTTATTACGTCATCGATGAGGACCACGACGAGGGCGAGGAGCATGACGAAAGCGAAGAGCACGGCGAACACGCCGACGAGCACATATGGTTATCGCCCGTTATCGCGAGGAAGATGGCGTCGGCCGTCGCCGGCGCTCTGGACAAGCTTCTGCCCGAAGACAGCGGCGTTGCCGAGCGCGCGGCGAAGCTCGACGAAAAGCTCGCCGCGCTCGACGGCGAGTACCGCGAATGGGCGGCGACGCCGCGTACGGTGGCGCTCGCCGACAGCTTCCCGTTCGCGTGGTTTGCGGGCGAGTACGGAGTCGACTTCATTGCCACAAGCGCAGGCTGCGGAGACGATGCGGAGCCGTCGGCGGCAGCGCTGGCAGCCGTGATCGACGCTGTGAAAGAGAAGAACCTGCCCGCCGTGTACAAGCTCGAGTTTTCGTCGTCCGCGCTCGCCGACAATGTGGCGGAGACGACGGGCGCGGAGGTCAGAACGCTTTACGCCTGCCACACGGTTTCGTCAGCTGACTTAAAGGCGGGTGTGACATACGTCGAGCTGATGGAACGCAACCTCGCCGCGCTGACCGGGCCGATAAATTAACGGGACGGATTATGATTGAAGTAAAAAACTTAACGATGAAATACGACGCCCGCGTCGTCATCGACAACCTGTCGTTTTCGATGGCGGACGGCGAATACATCGCCGTCCTCGGCGAAAACGGCTCGGGCAAATCGACGCTTGCGAAGGCGATCGTCGGTTTGGCGGAGCCGGCGTCCGGCTCCGTCAGGCACGATTTCAAGCGCGGCGACGTCGGCTATCTGCCGCAGCTGCGCGACCGCACCTCGTTCCCGGCGACGGTGTCGGAGGTCGTTTTATCGGGAACGCTCGGCGCGTCTGCGAAACCGTTTTACAGCCGCTCCGATAAAAATGCAGCGGCGGACGCGATGGCCCGGCTCGGCATATCGGAGCTTGCGAAGCGTCCGTTCAGCGAGCTTTCGGGCGGGCAGATGCGCCGCGTCCTTATCGCGCGCACGCTCTGCGCCGGACGCAGGCTGCTGATTCTCGACGAGCCGACCGCGGGTCTGGACCCGGTTGCGTCGGCGGAGCTGTACGAGCTGCTCGCCGGCATCAACAAAAACGGGGTCGGCGTCCTAATCATCAGCCACGACACGGGCGCGGCTCTCCGCTACGCCGACCGCATTCTCCATCTCGGCATCCATGCCGACGGCGACGACGCGCACTGCTATTTCTTCGGAACGCCGGACGAATACGCATCGTCGGAAGCAGGCAGGCGTTATATCGACGCCGGCGGCTGTGATTGACGCACATATAGCGTCATATTAATAATAACGGGTAGATTTATGCTTTCGGATTTTTTAACATATCCCTTCTTGACGCGAGTGCTCGTCGCGGGGCCGCTGCTTGCGCTTGCCGCCGCGCTTTTGGGCGTTCCGCTCGTGCAGCGGCGCTTCTCGATGATCGGCGACGGTCTTTCTCATGTCGGTTTCGGCGCGCTGACGGTCTCCGCGGCGCTCGGTCTGGCGCCGCTCGCCGTGTCGCTGCCCGCCGTTATCGTGACGGCGTTCATCATGCTGCGGCTCGGCGGCTCGGAAAAGCGCGTATCCGGCGACGCTGCCGTCGCCGTCTTTTCCGCAACCGCGCTGTCGGTCGGCGTAATCGCCGCGGCGCTGTCGACCGGCATGACGGCCGACATATACGGTTATATGTTCGGCTCGGTGCTCGCGCTCTCCCGTTCGGACGCGGTGATTGCGTCGGTCGCAAGCGTGGCGGTTATCGCCGTGTTCGCGCTTTGCTACAACCGTATTTTCGCCGTCGCGTTCGACGAGGATTTCTTCCGTTCGCTTTCGTCGTCGACGAAGAAGTCGCGCGTCGGCGAGCTGTTCGACCGCTTCGGCGGCTTCGACGCCGCCATGGCTGTGCTGACCGCGATCGTCGTCGTGCTCGGTATGCGTATCATGGGCACGCTGCTGATATCGGGTCTGCTCGTGTTCCCCAGCCTGACGGCACAGAGATTATCGAAAAGCTTCAGAGGCGTCACGCTGTGCGCCGGCACCGTCAGCGTCGCCTGCTTCTTAATCGGTCTTGCGCTGTCGTATGCGCTCAACCTGCCGGTGGGTTCTGCCGTCGTCGCGGTGAACGCGGTTCTGTTCGTTCTGGCCGGAATTTTTACAAGATTGATAAAAACATGACAACAGCTGTTTTTATCGGATATTCCCTGCTTTTTACCATTTGCTTTACGGTTAAAATGATTAATTCCGAAAGTTATATTGACATAAACATTATATATCTCTATAATAAAATCGTAATTGTGTCATAATATGTTTTGAACCAAAACTGATTAATCTACGAAAGGATTTTGATATGTCGATTAAAAGAATCATAGCTGTGCTTCTTGTCATACTGATGCTCGCTCCGGCGGTCATCTCCTGTGCCAATAATCAGCAAACGCCGGACTCACAGACATCAGCCGCGGATACGTCGGCTGTATCTGACACGTCAGACGCGGGAACATCCGAAACGAGCACTCTCCCTCCGCTCGAAATACCGAAAACGGATTATGACGGGTATCCATTCCATATTCTGACCGGTATCGACGAGACATACGCCATGCGCCGCGTCGCGTCCGAAGAGCTGACAGGCGAAGCCATCAACGACGCCTTCTACAACCGCAACCTCGCGGTCGAGGAAATGCTTAACATTAAAATAGAGCAGATCGACAACAACAACTCCGGCAACCTCGCTGCGTTTAAAACATCGGTCACCGCGGGCGACAATGCATACGACTGCGTATTCCTCAACTTCACCGACTCTGCTTCCGCCGTAACCGGCGGCAGCTGCCTCGATCTCAACAAACTGCCGTATGTCGACCTTGAAAAGCCCTGGTGGAACCGCGACTCGATCGAGCAGCTCAGCATTTTGGGCAAGACCTATATGGTCGGCACCGACTTATCCGTCGGCGACAAGGACGTTATGTGGGTGCTTTTCTTCGACAAAGAGCGCCTTGCCGAGCTGAAGCTCGAGAATCCCTACCAGCTTGTCGCCGATAACAAATGGACTTTCGCGAAGTTCTACGAGATGATGCAGAAGGGTCTCAACGACGTCAACGGCGACGGCAAATACACAGTCAAGGATAACTACGGCCTTCTGACACACGCCGAAAACTACTGCGGTCTCTGGAGCAGCGCCGGCGAGTCTCTTTTCAAGCTCGACGGAAACAAAGAGCCCGTCATCGCCTGGGGTTCCGAGCGTTTCGCAAACGTCTGGGATATAATCGTCAAGATCATGGGTTCCGACGCCACCTACGGCACCGATATCGGGTTTATATCGTCCGGTCTTAGAGATGGTCGCGCGCTGTTCGCAACCGAAGTCGTCGCGTTCATCCGCGCGTACCGTGAAAACGAGCGCGAATTCGGCATTCTGCCCATGCCCAAGTTCGATGAGAACCAGGACCGTTACTACACCTACGTCGCCGTCAACTCGATGCTGATGCTCGTCGGTAAGAACGTCGAACAGGAGAGAACGGGCGAAATCCTCGAAGCGCTTGCCGCGAAGGGCCGCGAGATCATCCTTCCCGCCTACTATGATGTTTCGCTTAAATCCAAGTACAGCCGCGACGAAGAATCAAGCGCTTCGCTCGACATAATCTTCGAGAACCGCATGTATGACCTCGGCCTCGTCTACAGCTGGGGCGGCGTCATCAACAAACTCAAGAGCGTCGACGCTAACATCGCGTCCGTGTACGCCTCCTCCGAGACCTCATCCAACAAGGCAATTCAGAAGACTCTCGAAAAGATAGCGATGGACTGATATAAATGCAAAGTCTCCGTTTCTTCGTGAAACGGAGACTTTTTTATATTAAAACAGGGGGCGCCGGCGCGCTCCCTGTTTCAGTTATATAATAAGTTACAGCTGTTCGATATTGACGGCGGTGCCGTGCTTGACGCGGTCGCGTACCTCTGCGCGCTTCGCGTCGTTGAACGATTCGAGCGTTCCGACGAGGTAGCCGGTTATGCGGCGTATGCGCTCAAACCTCGGGCCGCCGTCGTCCTCGGTGCGGCCGCACTTCGGGCATGCGTTTTCGATTATGCCGGTGTACCCGCAGACAGGGTCGCGGTCGACCGGATGGTTGAGCGAGCCGTAGCCGATGCCGCAGCGCTTCATGTCGTTCACGATGTCCTCGAACGCCTCGAGGTTCTCGAGCGGGTCTCCGTCAAGCTCGACATACGTGATGTGGCCGGCGTTCGTGAGCGCATGGTACGGCGCTTCGAGCCTGATCTTGTCGTGCGCGCTGATGTCGAAGTAAACCGGTATGTGGAAGCTGTTCGTGTAATACTCGCGGTCGGTCACGCCGGGTATCGATCCGTACCGCTTCTGGTCAAGCCGGACGAAGCGGCCGGACAGCCCCTCGGCGGGCGTCGCGAGCAGCGTGAAGTTGAGCCCGTACTTTTTTGTCATCTCGTCCGTCTTCTTGCGCATAAAGCCGACAATCTCGAGGCCGAGCGACTGGGCGGCGGTGGTCTGTCCGTGGTGGCTGCCGACCAGCGCCACAAGCGTTTCCGCGAGGCCGATGAAGCCGATCGACAGCGTGCCGTGCTTCAGTATCTCGCCGACCTTGTCGTCGATATCGAGCTTGTCCGAGTCGATCCAAACGCCCTCGCCCATCAAAAACGGGTAGTTGCGAACGGTCTTTTCGCACTGTATCCTGAAACGGTCGAGAAGCTGACGGCAGACGAGCTCCATCTTGCTCTCGAGATCCTCGAAGAAGCGGTCGATGTTTTTATTCGCCTCTATCGCGATACGCGGGAGGTTGATGCTCGTGAACGACAGATTTCCGCGGCCGCAGACTGTCTCGCGCGTTTTATCGTAGTAGTTGCCGATGACGCGCGTGCGGCAGCCCATATACGCGACTTCGGTGTCGTAATCGCCGGGCTTATAGTACTGAAGGTTGAACGGCGCGTCGAGGAACGAGAAATTCGGGAACAGGCGCTTCGCCGACACCTTGCAGGCGAGCCTGAAAAGGTCGTAGTTCGGGTCTCCCGGCAGAGCACTGACGCCGTCCTTGACCTTGAAGATCTGGATCGGGTAGATCGGCGTTTCGCCGTGGCCGAGACCGTCCCACGTAGCGTCGAGTATCGACTTTATCACAAGCCGGCCTTCGGGCGACGTATCCGTGCCGTAGTTCAGCGACGAGAACGGAACCTGCGCGCCCGCGCGCGAGTGCATCGTGTTGAGGTTGTGCACGAGCGCTTCCATCGCCTGATGCGTCGACCGGTCGATCTCGCGAATCGTATACTTTTCGGTGAAAGCGACGATCCGCTCCGCGGTCTTTTCGTCGTATCTTTCCGCAAGAATGGTTTTGATGCGGCTGCCGAATTCCGTTATGGTTCCGAGCGTCGGCTCCGCACCGTACTTCTCCATGACCTCGGCTAATATCTCGTCCGCCGCGTTCTCGCCGCCGTCGAGCAGCTCCGTGGCTTTGCCGAGGTTGCGGCGGTACTGGCGCGCGAACGTCTTGCGAACGCCGATCGCCATGCCGTAGTCGAAGTTCGGTATCGACTGTCCGCCGTGCTGGTCGTTCTGGTTCGCCTGTATCGCGATCGCCGCGAGCGCCGCGTATGACATGATGTCGTTCGGCTCGCGCAGATGGCCGTGGCCGGTCGAAAATCCGCCCGAGAACAGCTTGATGATGTCAATCTGGCAGCATGTCGTCGTGAGCGTCAGGAAATCGAGGTCGTGGATGTGTATATCGCCTTCCCTGTGCGCTTTAGCGACGGCGGGGTCGAGTATGTAAAGTTCGTTGAAGTGCTTCGCGCCTTCGGAGCCGTACTTGAACATTGTGCCCATCGAGGTGTCGCCGTTTATGTTGGCGTTCTCGCGCTTCGTATCGCTGTCTTTCGCGCTGCTGAACGTAAGATCCTCGTATGTCTTCATGAGCTTCGTGTCCATCTCGCGGATGCGCGTGCGCTCGGCTCTGTACAGGATGTACTCCTTCGCGGTGCGCGCGTGGCCGTGCTTGATCAGAACGCGCTCGACCATGTCCTGTATCTGTTCGACGGTCGGCGTCTCTTTCGTCGCCTTGCACTCTTCCTCGATTTTCTCAGCCACTTCGCATGCGAGAGCCATCGCCTCGTCGTAGTCGTTGCCGCCGAGAGCCTTTGCCGCTTTGAAGATTGCGTTTGCGATTTTCTCGATGTTAAACGGCACTTCCCGCCCGTCGCGCTTTTTGATTTTTGTCAGCATCTGGTTCAGCTCCTCCGTCTCAGCTCCCGCGGCCTATTCGAAAACCGCGCCCGAACGTATTTGTTACGTTTCGGGCGTAATAAAACTAAAAAACGTATTAATGGATATTATGGGAGACAGTAACAATGTGTTTTGATGTAATATATTATATCCCCGCAGACAGAATTAGTCAATGACTCCATGTGCTCCATATCGGACAAATATAAGACCGATATATTGTGCATTCCAACAAAATTTTTCTCTTATAAAGCGCACCGGAGAGAACATACGTTCTTTGTAAAACGTCGAAAATGCTTAATTAAAGCGGATCAGCGTCGAATTTTCCGAAATATTTTATTCATATTATGGCACAGCGGCCGATACAATATATCAACGAATAAAAATTCAAAGCATACAACATTTTGATTGGGTAAATAATTGAAAATCTGGAATTAATAATCGGACTCGATTTTGTTGAAATTTTTTGTCGAAAGATGATGATTTATATTGCCAACGGAAAGCGTTTATGGTATAATTTTAGCAGATAATGAAAAGCGGCGGCGAACATTTATTCTTTCTAATATTTAGGGAACCGGATAGATGCGGTCGCCGTCAATTAACATATAAAACCGGCCCGAAAAAGGTCGATTGCACAAGGTCGCCTCCTGCATCCCGCTCGTTTTTCACTGGCAGTCTTTACGCTGTATTGTATATAAACGAAAGCCCGACACCGGAGGAATCGAAATGCAGAAATATCAGTCTTACCGCGAATATGCGGCAGGGGTATCTCTTTTGAGAACTGAACATTACTACAGTAAGATTGCGGCGGTGCGACGTAAAAGAATCTTCGTACACGCGCTCCTTCTGCTTCTCGCGGTCGGGTGCGTATTTGCCGCTTTACATATAAAACAAGCCGCGGACGATATGGCGGACAGTCTGCCGGCTATCCGCGATTCGGTCGATTTGCAGCCGCTTTATGCCCTGCCCGCCTCCGAAACGGTTCCGCATGTGACATATGTCGCTCCCGAAACCGAATATGCTGAAACGGGCGAAACGACAGAGACTTTGCCGGCGGACGCCGAAGCGCCGTCACCCGGAGATTCGGGCGAGCAGGTTTATTCGAGCCTTGTGCCGGAAAGCGACGCCGTTTCGGACGAGTGGTTTAATGACGCCGTTTTCATCGGCGACAGCCGCATCGTGGGGCTGTCGATGCACTCCGGGCTTAAGTCGACGTGGTACGCACAGGTCGGCCTCCATATCTCGAACCTCGATAAAAAGGCGTTCATCCCATCAGACGGCGACGATATAACCGTTATGGACGCCCTGAAAAAGAACAGCGACTTTAAAAAGGTGTACGTTTCGGTCGGGCTGAACGAGCTCGGTTGGTCGAGCGTATCTATGTTCGGTTCGATCTACGCCGGCGCGATCGACAACATCCGCGCGATTCTTCCGGACGCGAAAATCTATGTTATAAACATAATACCGCTCACCGCGTCGAGCTCCGCGGTCACCTACGACGGCAATCCGCGCGTGCGCGAATACAACGATATCCTGCGCGGCCTGTGCGATGAAAAGGGTATATTCTACCTCGACCTTTATTCGGCCTTCGCAGACGAAAACGGCAATCTGCCGGACGAGTTCAGCGCCGACGGCGTCCATCTGACAAAGAACGGCTATATTAAGTGGGCGGACTATCTGCGCACGCATACCGGCGAATGAACCTTTGGCGCTTCCATGTAAGCCACGGAGTGATTATTTAATGAAAATGATTATTATACTGACCGCTTTGGTATTATGCTGCGTTATGTTCGCCGCCTGTTCCGCCGGCGATGAAGCCGATATGGAAATCGACGCGCACGCGCTCGGGCAGAGTCTGGCAGACGCGGACATATATGACGATCTTTTATATGAAGTCGACGACTTCGTTGTGTTCCAGATTTACAATCTGTCCGACTACTCATCGTCCGGATTCGCGTGGGCGGGTACCGGTGCAACCTCCGAATCGGTCGCGGTCTTCGAATGCGCGGACGCGGCGAGCGCTTCCGGCGCCGTCGCGGCGCTGAAGGATTACCGCAACTCCATGTTGGCGGACTTCGCGCGATATACCGCGGGCGAGATCGAGAAGCTGAACGACGCGATCATCGAGAGCCGCGGAAAATGCGCGATCTACTGCGTCAGCGCCGACGCGTCGGCCGCCGCGAAGATTATCGACGATTTTTTCAAAAATGCTGAATAAAAGCGACGCGATATGCGGAAAATCCGCATATCGCGTTTTATCGCCCGCGCGTCGGCGAATTTTATCGTTTTCGCATAATTGCCGTCGATTCGCGCATTAGCGCGGCGCTTGACAAAGACGGCGCGCCGTGATATAATTCAAAGAGCGTATTTTATAAATCGAAAAGGCCGTGAAGAAGCGGCAAACCGCGTATAAACCGTCAAAGAGAAGGCCGCCGCGCAAAGCGCGGGTGAGAGCGGCCGGCGGCGGCGCGGCGCGCCTTTCGCTTCGGAGCCGCTGCAGTCAAGGCGAAAACGGGCGGGCAATCCGATCCGCTTATCCGTACAGCCGCGCATATGCGCGGTGAGCTCAGCTGCAGCCGTCTGGCGAACGTTACAAGCGCCGTCAAAGTGTCGGCTTTGACCGAAATCAGGGTGGTACCGCGGGATATGTGTCCCGTCCCCGATGCGTTCCGCTGAAGGCGGCGCGCACGGGGCATTTTTTATTTTAAACGACAAGCATGTGAAAGGAATAAAAGCAGCAATGAAGGAAAAACTCGAACGCATAAAAGAAGCCGCGATGGCGGCTCTTTCGGATGCGAACGCGGACATCGAGGAGATACGCGTCCGCTTCCTCGGCAAAAAGGGCGAGCTGACGGCGGTGCTTCGCGGCATGGGCGCGCTTTCGCCCGAGGAGCGCCCCGTGATCGGCGCGATGGCGAACGAAGTCCGCGCCGCAATCGAATCCGCCATCGAAGAAAAGCAGCGTCAGCTGAAGGAAGCGGTCATGCGCATGCGCCTCGAATCGGAGCGCGTCGACGTTACGGCACCCGGCGAGCCTGTCGGCTGCGGACATATGCATCCGCTTTCTAAGACGCAGCGCGAAATGGAAGACATCTTCATCGGTATGGGCTTCTCTATCGCCGAGGGGCCGGAGGTCGAGTATGACCACTACAACTTCGAAAAGCTGAACATACCGAAGAACCACCCCGCGCGCGACACGCAGGACACGTTCTACATCACCGAAAACATACTGCTGCGCTCGCAGACATCGCCTGTGCAGGTGCGCACGATGGAGGTGCAGAAGCCGCCGATACGCATCATATCGCCCGGCCGCGTCTACCGCTCCGACGCCGTCGACGCGTCGCACTCGCCGCTGTTCCATCAGCTCGAAGGGCTTGTCGTCGACCGCGGCATAACGATGGGCGACCTCAAGGGAACGCTCGAGCTGTTCGCGCGCCGCATGTTCGGCGAAAAGACGCAGATCCGCTTCCGTCCGCACCACTTCCCTTTCACCGAGCCCTCCGCCGAAGTCGACGTCTCGTGCTTCGTGTGCGGCGGCACCGGAACGCTTGAAAACGGCTCCGGCTGCAGGCTTTGCAAAGGCGAGGGATGGATCGAAATTTTAGGTGCCGGCATGGTGCACCCCTCCGTTCTGTCCGGCTGCGACATCGACCCGGACGAATACTCCGGCTTCGCGTTCGGCATGGGCATCGAGCGAATCGCGATGATCCGCCACGGCATCGACGACATGCGCCTGCTCTACGATAACGACGTCCGGTTCCTCGAACAGTTTTAATTAATATGGAAATCAAAAAGACGCTGCCGGATTATCTGCGTGAAGCGGTCCTCATGACGGTCGGAACGCTGCTCGTGGTTATCGGGATATACTTCTTCAAGTTCCCAAACAATTTCTCGACCGGCGGCGTGTCCGGTATATCGGTCATTCTCGGCAGGCTGATAACTTATAAGTTCGTCACGCCCGGCGCGGTCGTGTTTATCATCAACAGCGCGCTTCTGATCGTCGGATTCGCCGTTTTCGGCCGCGGATTCGGCTTTAAAACAGCCTACTGCTCGATGCTCATGTCGGTAGCGTTGTGGGCACTCGAGTATATCTGCCCGATGGACGCTCCTTTTACGGACGAACCGCTGCTCGAGCTGTGCTATGCGGTCATCTTCCCGGCGATAGGCAGCGCGATACTCTTCAACATCAACGCGACGACGGGCGGAACAGATATCATCGCAATGATTCTGCGCAAATATTCGTCGCTCGACATCGGAAAATCGCTCGCATGCGTCGATATCCTGATAGTCATATCGAACGCTTTCGTATTCGGCATCAAGACCGGTCTGTTTTCCGCGCTCGGCCTTTTATCCAAAGCTCTGATCGTAGACTCCGTCATCGAAAACATCAATCTCTCGAAGTATTTCATCATCGTGACGGAAAAGCCGGACGAGATATGCGAATATATCACGAAGGAGCTGAACCGCAGCGGGACCGTGTGGAAAAGCGTCGGAGCCTACACGCATCACGAAAAGACCATCATACTTGTCGCGATGAAGCGCGCACAGGCCGCAAAGCTTCGCGTCTTTGTGAAAGCCACCGACCCGAATGCGTTTATCGTCATATCCAACACGAGCGACATTATCGGCAAGGGCTTTCGCACCGCCGTAACAAATTAAACGGACAGGAGATAATCATATTATGAAGCTGCCAATGAAATGGCTCGCCGACTTCACCGACGTCGGCGATATAGATATAAAGGAATACTGCGACCGCATGACCGCCACCGGCTCGAAGGTCGAGGGGTGGGAGCGGCTCTCCGAAGACGTGCAGGGCGTCGTCGTCGCTCGCATACTGAAGTGCTCGCCGCACCCCGACGCCGACAGGCTCACCGTTTGCAGCGTCGATGCCGGCGCGGGCGAAACGATACAGGTAATAACAGCCGCGAAGAATGTCTTCGACGGGGCGATTGTGCCGGTTGCGAAAAACGGCGCTAACCTCCCGGGCGGCGTAAAAATCAAGACGGGCAAGCTGCGCGGTCTGCCCTCCGAGGGTATGTTCTGCTCCATCGCGGAGCTCGGACTGACGCTGCACGACATGCCGGACGCCGTCGAGGACGGCATACTCATCTTAGACGAAGATTTCGCCGACAAGATCGGTATGGACATCCGCGCCGCGCTCGAAATGGACGACTGCGTCGTTGATTTCGAGATCACGTCAAACCGTCCGGACTGCCTCTCCGTCATCGGGCTCGCGCGCGAAACCGCAGTCAGCTTCGACAGGGAGTGCCGCATTCCCGCGCCGGCGATCAAGCGCGCCGACGCCGCCGACGACGTAAAGAAATACATCGATGTGAGCATCGCGGCGCCGGAGCTGTGCCTGCGCTATTCCGCCGCCGTCGTTAAAAACGTGAAAATCGCGCCGTCGCCGCTGTGGCTGCGCATGAGGCTGCGCGCCGCCGGTGTCAGACCGATCAATAACATCGTCGATATAACGAACTACGTCATGCTCGAATACGGCCAGCCGATGCACGCGTTCGACTACACGTGCCTCGACGGCGCGAAGATTGTAGTGCGCCGCGCCGCAGAAGGCGAGCCGTACAGATCTCTTGACGACATCGACCACGTTCTGAAGAGTTCGATGCTCGTCATCGCCGACGAGAAAAAGCCGGTCGCGCTTGCGGGCGTCATGGGCGGCGCAAACAGCGAGATCAAGGACGATACGGCGACGGTAGTGTTCGAGAGCGCTTGTTTCGACGGGCCGTGCGTCCGCCTTGCCGCGAAAGCGCTCGGCATGAGGACGGAGTCGTCCTCGCGCTTCGAAAAGGGGATGGACCCCGAAAACACGATGCCGGCGCTTCTGCGCGCGTGCGAGCTTGTCGAGCTGCTCGGCGCCGGGACCGTCGTCGACGGAGTGATCGACGTTTATCCGGGCAAAAAGCCGATGCCGACGCTGCCGCTCGACGCCGACAGAATCAACCGCTTCCTCGGCGTATCGCTCACGCGCGAGTACATGGAAAAGGTCATGACCGATCTCGGTTTCAAGGTCGCCGACGGCTGCGTCACGCCGCCGTCGTGGCGCGGCGATATCGGCTGTATGAACGACCTTGCGGAGGAAATCATCCGCATTTACGGCTATAACGAGATAAAGTCGTCGCGCTTCTCATCCGAGGTGTCCGAGGGCGGACGTACAGCCGAGCAGAATTTCGCCTGCGCGGCGGTCGATGCGCTCGTCGGCATGGGGCTTGATGAAATCGAGACTTTCTCGTTCATCTCGCCGAAGTACTACGACAATATCGGCATGGCCGCGGATGATGCGCGCAGAAAGAGCGTCGTCATATCGAACCCGCTCGGCGAGGACACATCCGTCATGCGCACGACGGCGCTGCCGTCCATGCTCGAGGTGCTCGAGCGCAACAACAACTACGGAGCCGAGTCCGTCAGGCTGTTTGAAGCGGCGAAGGTATATATCCCGAACGAGAGCGCCGACGAACTGCCGGATGAAAAAGTCGTTTACACCATCGGCATGTTCGGCGGATGCGACTTCTACACGATCAAGGGCGTCATCGAGGGACTTCTCGGCGCGCTCTCCGTCGACGGCGCTTCGTACGTCGCGGCCGCGGAGCTGGGATACCATCCGGGGCGCTGCGCGAAGATAATCGCCGGTGAAAAAGTACTCGGCGTGTTCGGCGAGCTTCACCCCGAGGTCGCGGAGACGTTCGGCTTCACGCCAGCGAAGCGCGTCTACGCAGCCGAACTCGACTTCGCCGCGCTCTACGCTGCGCACACCGCCGTCCGCCATTATTCGCCGCTGCCCAAGTTCCCCGCAGTCACGCGCGACTTCTCGTTCGTCTGCGACGAATCGCTTACGGTCGGCGAGATCGAAAAGGTGATGGCCGAAGCCGGCGGCAGCCGAGTCGAAAGCGTCAGGCTGTTCGATATTTACCGCGACGCGCGCATCGGCGCGGGCAAAAAGTCGCTTGCCTTCTCCGTCACGCTGCGCGCGCCCGACAAGACGCTGACCGACGAAGAAGCGGATAAGGCGGCCGCGAAGATCGTTAACGCGCTGAGAGACAAGTGGGGCATCGAGCTGCGCAAGTAACCGGTAGGCTACGTCAAACCGGCGCCGTTGCGCTTATAATAAAAAAAGCGGATATAATCCGCTTTTTTTATATGGCTTGCAGGTCAGCATCCCGATGCTCCTTTCAATGATTTCGTTGCATATATAGCGGATTTATGCTATCATATTAATATAATCAGCAAATTAATATAATCAGCAAAAATCCGGGGAGCGGCATGGGTAAAAAGGACGAAAAGACAAACGTCATGCGCCAGCTTGACAAGCTCTGCGTCGAGTATGAATATTTCACATACGACAACACGCAGACGAACGCCGCGGCTATAGCCGAATCGCTCGGGCGCTCGCCCGCAGAGGTGTTTAAAACGCTCGTCACCGTCGGTCGCTCGGGCGAACACTATGTGTTTATGATACCGAGCGCCGCCGAGCTCGACCTTAAAAAAGCTGCGCAGGCGGCCGGTGAAAAATCGATCGCAATGATACCGCAGAAGGAGCTTCTGCCGCTGACGGGCTACGTTCACGGCGGGTGCTCGCCGATCGGCATGAAAAAGCGCTTCCGCACGTTCATCGATACTTCGGCGCTCGATTACGAGCGTATATTATGTTCCGGCGGCCGCGTCGGCCATCAGGTGCGGCTGCGTACCGCGGACTTGATCGAGGTCGCGTCGATCACGCCGGCGGAACTGGTCTGACACGGCGCAGCGGCGCACGATTTTCTCAAAACGGGTTAATCGGAGTGTATGAGCATATAAAACAAAAGAGCGTTTATCACGCTCTTTTGTTTTATGTTATTTCTTTTCGACCTTTTCGAAATCGCTCTTCGGGGCGCCGCAGAGAGGGCATACCCAATCTTCCGGCAGGTCTTCCCACTTCGTTCCGGCGGGGATTCCTTCATCCGGGATTCCGACCGCTTCATCGTAAACATAGCCGCATACAATGCATTCGTACTTTTCCATAATCCTTCTCCTTGCGCAAATTTCGGTTTACAAATCGAAACCGTATGATTTATTATACCATATAATCCAAAGATTAGACAATAGAGAAATCAAATTTTGTAACCGGATAAATAACTATTATTTACAGGGCGCATCACCTTGTATAATCGGCGCAGGCCTGTATATAGGCGAGAACATTTTCGAGCGGAACCTCCGGCTCTAAAAGGTGCGTCGGGCAGACATATAGCCCGCCTTCGCGCCCCGCGATATCGAGATTCTTATAAACCTCGCGGCGCACATCCTCCGGCGTGCCGAACGGCATGACCGACTGCGTCCCTATCGTACCGTGGAAGCTGAGGCGGTCTCCGTATTTATCGTGAAGCTCGCGGAAATCCATGCATTCGGGCTGAACCGGATCGAGGACATCGACGCCGGCCTCGATTAAGTGCGGTATCAGTTCGGTTACGCGGCCGCACGAGTGGTAGAATATCACGACGTCTGGGTTGTATGCGCGCGCGGCGTCGATGACGCGCTTAAGCCGCGGCTTGAGCCACTCGTCATAAAGCGATTCGCTCATCATGATGGTGTGCTGCATGCCGACGTCGTCGCCTAAGAAGATCACGTCGGCGCCGGCTTCGGCGAACGCTTCGGCGCGCATGACCGCTGTATCTGTGACGCGGTCGAGCAGCGCCGTCGCCATCTCGTCCCCCGCCATCATGTCGCACATAAGGTTCTCCATACCGCGCATATACCACGCTGTCTCCCATACGGTGCACTGCATGCCGCCCATGACGGCCAGACCGTTCGCGTGGTGCGCCTCGGCCTGCTTCTTCATTTCGGGCACGGCGGTTTTGTCAAACACCGGCATGGGATATTCGAGAATCTGTTCGACGGAATCGAAAGACTCCATCGGGTGGTGCATGTACGTCATATGGAACGCGGCGGCGGAGCCGGGCTCGTGCGCAACGCCCCAGCCGTCTATATGCGTGCCGGGCTTGAACGTTTTGCCGGCGTAATACCTTTTCTTAAATGTATCCGCGTCCGTGCATACTGCCCCGATCCCGCCGATATCCGCGCACTGCAGATCCAGTTTTATCGGGTGTTCTTTTATGTACTCGTTGTACTTCTGTGCAAGCGACGGGCACATCGAGAAGCTCACCGGCATTCTTTCGTAGCCGGTGCGTCTCGCGATTGACAGATAGTTCTCGCGATCGGTCATATAAGCAGCCTCCGTTCTATAATCAGATGGCGCCGGTACTGTTATTATTCTGTTTTAAAATCGATCTCGTCCAGGACATTGTGCGCGTTGTCGGTGAATTTGACGTTGACGTTGCCGTCGGTCAGAGTTATCGCCGCACCGGCGAAGAAATCGGGGTTTTCGCCGCCGAGCGCCGACGCGACGATGACCGGGCACGTCTGCCCTTTCGCGTCCTTCGGGTCGCCCGGCATCGTGACATAGCATTTATGGATGTGTCCGCACAGGATGAACTCGGGCCGCACCGTCTCGCCAAGCAGCTTTGTCCAGTACCCGTATGTGTCCTGCTCGATGTCAAACGGGGGCGGCAGCGTTTCGGTGAACGGGTTGTGCGCGACAACGAAACGGTGCTTAACGCCGTCGGCCGCGTACTCGTGTTCGCCGTCGTCCGCGATCTTCTCTATAAAGCGCGTTTCGCGCATACGGAAGTCGTGGCAGCAGATCGTATTGCCGTATTCGACCTGATTATCACGCTTATCCTCGCCGCAGTCGAGGACTAAGAGCCAGAGCGGCCCCAGGCGCACCGGATAGTATGAGCGGCCCTCGTCGGTCGGCGTGTGGTCGGTCAGAAACTCGGCGCACGAGCCGCGCATATCGTGATTGCCGCGCGAGAACACGACGGGCACGCGCCCGCGCGTGATTCCCGACGCAATCTTATGGATCGCCGCGAAGTTGGCGATGTCGCCGCTGTGGTTCGGTATATCGCCGTTCAGTACAAGCAGATCGAGGTCGTCGCCGAAAAATGTTCCGGCAGCGACCGGGCCGTCGACCCGGTTGTGCGCGTCGGCGATGTGGTATATGTGCAGCGTGTCGCCGCGGACGGGGCGGAATTCGGACTCGTAGGTCTCGACGTCGCCCATCTCCGGATAATACGGTTTGCGGTTGATCACGCGCCTGTAGCAGACGGTGTAACGCCCCGCTTTATCAAGCTCCGCTGCGGGGACGGTCATTTTATGCGTCAGCGAAGCCGAACTAAGTATGCCGTTGCTGTCGTCGTAATACTCGTTATCGCCGACCTTCACCCACATAAGCGTCGGCTGCGTCACGGGAACGATTACAACGTATGTGTCGCGCACGGCGTATATAGTCGGGTGTGCTTCGAAAACTTCGGGAATAGCTGTCATGATAAGCACCTCAAAATGCAGGATTATTATCGCTTATCATATCACAAATCGTACCGAGCGTCAATCGCGCGGCACTTGAAAAGGCATGGATTATGTGATATTATAAGACAAACCGATATATGCGAGGCTTTATATGAACGAAGAAGAAAAAATCTTTGCCGGCGTGCTCTTTGCCCCCGGCGACGCGGAGCTTCGCGCAAAGAAACTCCGTTCGCATAATCTGTGCTCGGAATACAACCGCACCTTTGAGGACGAGACCGAAAAACGCCGTGAACTGATCGCGCAGATCGTCGGCGAGCTCGGCGAAGGCGGCTTTATGCAGGGGCCGATATTCTTCCATTACGGGAAGCACACCAAGATCGGCCGCAACTTTTTCGCCAACTACAACCTCACGGTCCAGGACGACGCGATGGTCGAAATCGGCGATTACTGCAACTTCGGCCCGAACGTCACGATAGTGACGCCGATCCATCCGATGCTGCCCGACGAGCGCCGTATGATGCTCGACGAAAACGGAAACGAGAAGCGCATGTGCTATGCCAAACCGGTGAAAATCGGCAGCAACTGCTGGTTCGGCGCGAACGTGCTCGTCTGCCCGGGCGTCACGATCGGCGACGACTGCGTGATCGGCGCCGGAAGCGTCGTCGTGCGCGATATACCGCCGCACACCTTCGCAGCCGGCAACCCGTGCCGCGTCATCCGCGAAATAACGGATGCCGACAGCATGGTGCACAAGCCGTCCGTTCTGAACGGCTGCTCCGTCATAAAATAAAAAAGAACCTCGCACATACTGCGTCAGTATGTGCGAGGTTTTTTAATATTGCTTGACGCGATCGGTCGAAATGACCGGATGCGTGCGGTTTTCTACGCGCTTTCCCTTTCGAAGTAATACTTCTCGTTGTGCGTATGTATGCTCTGCACCACTGCGATGCTCAGATACAGCGACAGCATCGAGCTTCCGCCGTAGGAGAAGAACGGCAGCGTTATACCGACGACAGGCAGCATCGCAAGGCACATTCCGATATTCTCGACCGTCTGTGCGATCAGGATCGCGGCGACGCCGACGCAGATGAGCGCACCGTAATCCTTGCGCGCGCCGCGCGCCATCACAAGCAGACGCATTATGAGAACACCGGACAATATAATATACAAAAACGCGCCGGCGAAGCCGAATTTTTCGCAAAGCACGGCGAACAGGAAATCCGACTCCGCGACCGGCAGCGACTTATATACCGTGCCGCCGGAGAAGCCGGCGCCTTTAAGACCGCCGGCAGCTATCGCCTTCTTTGATAAAAGCGGCTGATAGCCCTTGTTAAGCGGGTCAAGCGACGGGTTGAACCCGACAAGAATACGCTCCTGCTGATATGCTCCGAGGTGCTCCCAGATAAACGGGAATATTATGATTGCGGCCACCGCGGCGCCTATAAAGTACCATATGGAAAGCCCCGCGGCAAAGAGCATCGCGGCCGTTATCGCTATGTATACGAGCGCTGTGCCGAGGTCCTTCGTCAGGAGCAGAAGACCGATTATGATACCCGCGTGAACCATCAGCGCAAGGACGTTTTTCGGGTGGTTAATGTTTGCCTTGACTCTGTCGATATGCTTCGAAAACGTGATTATATAAAGTATCTTGACGAATTCGGAGGGTTGTACGCTTAAAAAGCCGAAATTGATCCAGTTTTTCTGGCCTTTATCTTCGGAGCCGAAGATAAGAACCGCGACGATGGCAAGGCATGAAACGATGAAGATCGGCACCACAAGCTTCGATATGAACGCGTCGTAATCGAGCATCGATATTATCACGACCGCCGTAAGTCCGAGCACGACAGCGGCTGTTTGCACGATGACGCACCGCCAGCCGAATGTCTCCCTTCCCCCCGCGAGCGTGATAATGCTCATCGCGCTCATTAAAAGCGGACAGAAAAAGACGATCGGATCGATCCGCCTCAACCTTTCTTTAACGCTGACCGAATATTCTCTCACCTTTTAAAAACCCCCGAAAATCCGAAACCGGTCTTCGCGTTTTCGGCGCGAAGACCGGTGCCGCTGCTGTTATGTAAATCAGTCGTCGAACTCGTCGATGAGCTCATGCATGTTCTTGCTGAGCGTTTCGACATCCACGGTGCGGCCGCACTCGAACGCGAGCCAACGGTCGTAACCGGTCTCTTTGATCGCCTTGAAAACGTTCTTGTAGTTGATCTCGCCTGTACCGGGTTCGTTTCTTCCGGGGTGGTCGCCGATGTGGAAGTGGCCGATCAGGTCGATGCCGGCGCGGATGTTTTTGATAAGGTTGCCTTCCGAGATCTGCTGATGATAAATATCGAAGAGCAGCTTGCAGTTCGGGCTGCCGACTTCGCGGATCATGTCATAGCCTTCGGCGCTCGTCACAAGGTAATAGCCTTTGTGATCCACGAGGATGTTGAGCGGCTCGAGTATGATCATTATGCCGGCTTCCTCCGCGATGGGAGCCATGCGCTTCAGCGTGTTGACGACGATCTCGTGCTGTTTCTCGCGCGGAACGTCGTGGCGCTCGTTACCCGTCGTGGCGATAATGTTGGGTACGCCCATCGCCTTGGCGGCGGCTACGGATTCCTTGAACGCGGTGACGAACGCGTCGCTCGCGTCTTCCCAGACCATACCGTGAGACCACGGCAGAAGCTTCGACACGTTTTCGTCAACAGACTGGATGACTATGGCCGTCGATACGACGCCGGTCTCCTCCTGAACCGCGCGGACCTTGTCGAAGTCAAGGCCGAGCCAGCCGAGCTGTTCCACACCTTTGAAGCCGTACTTGGCGGCTTCGCGATATCTATTGTAATGGTCCCCGCCGAACCAACCGCCGGCTGCTGAAAATTTCATCGTTTTTTCCTCCGTTTTATGTACTGGTATACCCGTCGTCTATTCTATCATTACGGTAGCGCAATGTCAACGATGTGTGCGAATTATTTCATCAAAATGCACATAAAGGTTTATTCCGCATGCGTGTGAAAACATATGATTTCCGTCTATATTTATCATCTAAACCGACAGAGGCGTCGTGCAGAATAGTACGGGTTTAAATCCGCAAACGGCAACATCCGCGGGCCGCCTTGAATTGATGACCGGTGTGTGCTATAATTGTCAATAATTTAACCGGTAAATATATAAATAAGGAAACCTGACCATGAAAAAGAAGGCTGCATTTATCTGCAACAGCGCCAGTACGGTCGACCGGGTGTATTACCCGGAACTGCGCGAAAAGATGAGCGCCGTTTTCGACTTCGCCCCGTCCGTATACGGTTCGCGCGAGCTTGAGGGGAGCCTTGACGAGCTTTCCGACGCAGTGTATCTTTTCTCGACATGGGGAATGCCGCATATTGAGAGCGCTGACGTCCGCCGCTTCTTCCCTTCGGCGAAGGCGCTCTTCTACGGAGCCGGTTCCGTCCAGGGCTTCGCGCGCGAGTTCCTCGAAAACGGCATCGCCGTTTTCTCGGCATGGGGCGCGAACGGCTACGCCGTAGCCGAATTCACCGTCGCGCAGATACTCCTTGCGACAAAGGGGTATTTCAACCGCATACACCGGCCGTCGCACGGTGTTTGGGACACGCGCAGCACTCCGTATAACTTCACCGGCAACCGCGGCGCGAAGATCGGCATCATCGGCGCGGGAATGATCGGCAGACAGGTAATCAACATGCTCAAATACTTCGGCGGCTTCGATGTTTTCGTATTCGATCCGTTCCTGCCCGACGATGCGGCCGTAAAACTCGGCGTTGTCAAAACCGATCTTCACACGCTGTTCTCGACGTGCGGCGTCGTGTCGAACCACCTCGCCAACAACGAGAAAACGCGCGGGATGATCGACTACTCGTGCTTCTCGCTCATGCCCGAAAACGGCGTTTTTATCAACACGGGGCGCGGCGCGCAGGTCGTCGAGGACGACATGATAAGAGCGCTGAAGGAATACCCCGGGCGCATTGCGCTCCTCGATGTGACAGACCCCGAGCCGCCAAAGCCCGATTCAGAGCTGTATAAACTCGAAAACGTGTTCCTGTCGCCGCACATCGCGGGCACGCTCGGCAACGAGGTCTGGTCAATGGCTGACGTCATGTGGGAGGAATGCCTTGCGTTCGACGCCGGCGAGCCGACGCGCTACGGCGTGACGCTCAAGATGCTCGAAACGATGGCGTAAATACTCCGCTGCATAATAAAGGAGTGCCTATAATGTTTGATTTCAAGACAAAAGACGATATTACGGCGAAGGCAGCGCAGCTCGGAGGGGAGCTGCCGTGGTCGGACGATCTGTCGCCGCTCGCCGCGCCTCTTGTGACCGCCGACGGCCTGCGGATGAAAAATTCGATTACGGTTCATCCGATGGAGGGCTTCGACGGGCTTGACGCGTCGTCCGGCGCGCTCGACGGCGCGCCGTCGGAGCTGACGTTCCGGCGTTACGAAAAGTTTGCATCGTCCGGCGCCGGCCTTATATGGTTCGAAGCGACGACGGTGTGCCGCGAGAGCCGCACATCGCAGCGCCAGCTCTGGATAACGCGGGACAACGTAGGCGAGTTCGCGCGTCTGCGCGAAGCTATACGAAAGACAGCACCGGACGTGCCCGTCATCATGCAGCTCACGCACTCGGGCCGCTATTCGAAGCCCAACGGCTATCCGTCGCCGGTTATCGCGTATCACAACCCGGTGCTCAACACCTCGTTCAACATCGACCCCGACTACCCTGTAGTCTCCGATGCATATCTCGACACGCTTGCGGAGAAATACGCCGACGCAGCCGAGCTCGCGCAGAAGGCCGGCTTCGACGGTGTCGACGTGAAGGCGTGCCACCGCTACCTTATGTCGGAGCTGCTCTCCGCGTATGAACGCAAGGGGCGCTACGGCGGCAGCTACGAGAACCGCACGCGGCTCTTTATCGACAGCATACGCGCTGTGCGCGAACGCTGCCCGGGACTGCATGTCTGCACGCGCTTCTCGGCATACGACGGGATCGAATACCCGTACGGATTCGGTGTCGACCGTGACGACTACAGAAAGCCCGACTTCACGGAGCCGAAAAGATTGCTCGCAGACATAAACGCGCTCGGCGTCAGCCTCGTCAACCTGACGATGGGCACGCCGTATTACAATCCGCATGTGAACCGCCCTTACGACAAGGGCGGATATGAGCCGCCGGAGCATCCGCTAGCTGGCGTTCTGCGCATGATAAACGGCGGTGCGGAGCTGTCCGCGACATTCCCGTCGATGACCTTCATCGGCACCGGCTATTCGTATCTGCGCGGATTCGCGCCCAACGTCGCGGCGGGTGCGCTCGCGTCCGGCAGGATAGGCGCTGTCGGTTTCGGGCGCATGGCGTTCGCCTACCCCGCTTTCGCGCGCGATATGATCGCGGGCGGGTTCGACCCGAAGAAGACCTGCATAACCTGCGGCCGCTGCACGGAGCTGATGCGCGCGAACATGACGACAGGCTGCCCGGTGCGCGACCCGTACTACACGGAGCTTTATAAGAAACTGTCGGAAACGCGAAAGTAATCCTTTTATAAAGAAAGGAACGCATATCGAAAATGGAACAGGCGAATAAGATCGCGCTCGTCACGGGCGGTGCGCGGGGCATCGGGCGCGGCATATCCGAATATCTCGCGGCGCGAGGCTTCACCGTCGCGGCGGTCGGCACGCGGCCGCAGTCCGACGCCGCGGAATTCTTATCAGCGCTGCGCGCCGCGTCCCCTGACTCCTGCTATATAAGCGGCGACATATCGAAAGCGGACGACCGCATTCGGATCGTCGACGAGGTGCTCGACCGGTACGGTGCGCTCGACGTTCTTGTCAACAATGCCGGCGTCGCGCCGACCGTACGCGCGGATCTGCTCGAGATGAGCGAGGAATCGCTCGACAGGCTGCTGTCGATCAACCTCAAGGGCACGTTTTTTCTGACACAGTACGCCGCGCGTCGTATGCTTGAGAAAAAGACGGACGAATTCCGCGCCATAATCACGATTACGTCGATATCCGCGGACACGTCGAGCATCAACCGCGGCGAATACTGCATGAGCAAGGCGGCGCTCTCGATGATGACGAAGCTGTTCGCGGACGAGCTTGCGCCGCATGGCATACGTGTCTACGAGGTGCGCCCCGGCATCATCGCGACCGACATGACCGCCGGCGTGCTCGACAAATACAGCCGCATGATCGAGAACGGACTTCTGCCGATTAAAAAGATGGGCGCGCCGGAGGACGTCGCGAAGGTGGTTTACGCGCTTGCGAGCGGCCTGCACGCATATACGACAGGCGACAGCTATTCCGCTGACGGCGGATTTTACCTGAAGAGGTTATAAATAAGTAAAGCTGGTGAATTTGATGAAAACATACGGTTCTGTTTCGGAGGTTGTCGGGCGCACGCCGCTCGTCGAGCTGAAAAACGTCGAAAAGGAATGCGGTGCCGCCGCGCGGCTGTTCGCGAAGCTCGAATACTTCAACCCCGCGGGCAGCGTCAAGGACCGCGCGGCGCTGTGGATGATAAACGACGCTGAAAAGCGCGGTCTATTGCGCGAGGGCTCGGTCATAATCGAGCCGACGAGCGGCAACACCGGCATAGGTCTGTGCGTCATAGCCGCGTCGCGCGGCTACGAAGTCATAATCGTTATGCCGGACTCGATGAGCGCGGAGCGGCGGCTGCTTATGTCCGCATACGGCGCGAAGCTCGTACTGACGCCGGGCGCGCTCGGAATGCCGGGCGCAATCGCCAAGGCCGAGGAGCTTGCCGCGGCGACGCCGGGCGCATACATACCGGGTCAGTTCGTAAATCCTGCGAACCCGAAGGCGCATTACGATACGACAGGCCCCGAAATCTACGACGATTTGGACGGAAAGGTCGACGTGTTTGTCGCAGGCGTGGGAACGGGCGGCACGATTACGGGCGTCGGCCGCTACCTTAAAGAAAAGAATCCGTCCGTCCGCATTGTGGCTGTCGAACCGGCCGACTCGCCCGTATTGTCTGAAGGCAGGGCGGGCTCACACGGTCTGCAGGGCATCGGTGCCGGCTTCGTGCCGGAAACGCTTGACAGAAGCGTCATCGACGAGATAGTGACGATCACGACGGAGCAGGCGTACGGCGCCGGCCGGCTGATTGCGCGCAAGGAGGGTTTCCTCGTCGGCATATCGTCCGGCGCCGCCCTCTCGGCCGCGTCTGCTATCGCCGCGCGAGGCGACATGGCGGGTAAAAATATCGTCGCGCTTCTGCCCGACACCGGAGAGCGGTACCTCTCTACCGCGATGTTCGCGGACGGCGAGTAAAAGCGCGACGGAATATTGTGTTGATTCTTATTTGATGCAAATTTTGCGGAAAAACAGCTCGATACGATAAATCACCTGTCTTTTATCGCGGCTTTCAGCTCCGACTCGATCTTTGCGAAGCGCGGGTCGGAACGGATGCTGTCGTAATAACTGTCGCCGAGTATGTCGAGCATCCACGCGGCGTCCCACATGTGGGAGTGCTTCTCGCACTCGAAGCGGTCGAATATGAGCGAGCGGAGCGGGAACTTTTTCTTACCTTCGAATTTGTTCGGCTCGAGCGCGCTCTCCTTCATTATCTCGAGCTGCTCGATAGCCTTGTCGTACTGTCCGATCTCGCAGTACCGCTTCGCGAGCTGCCACGGCAGGTGCAGCGGATTGCAGGAATAAAAATACGGTGTGTCGGCGTCCATCAGGATTTCGTTTGCCTTCTGCAGCTTTTCGAGCATCGCAGCGCTCTGCTCCGACGTGTACGTTCCCGGGACATAAGCGTTTGCGATCGACAGGATGTATATATTCCAGTTCAGGGCGTTTAAGTGCTCGTATACCTTTTCCTGCATAAGCGAAACCCACTCGGGAGTCCCCTCCGCGAGAGTTATGCGCATGTCGAGCTTCTCCGAAAGGTTGCCGACGCTTTCGATCAGCGCTTCGGCCTTCGCCCTGTCGCCGGTTTCGCGGTAGTAGTGCATGAGGATGTACCGTGCTCCGCCCAGCATTTCCGGGTCCGTCGCGTGCGCGAGTATATACTCGCCGCAGCGGATCGCTTCGTCGACGCGGCGGCGGCGCTCCCTTTTTTCGGCGTCCGTTTTCGCATCAGGATGATAATAAAACGGCATCAGCATAAGCGCTTCTGTCAGCTTCAGGTTCTGCGGGTACTGCTCGAGCGCGCGGCGCAGCTCCTCGGACGCTTCGTCGCCGGGATTCTGATACGCACGGTCGCAAATCTCCTTTATCTTCGAGTCGATCTTTACGGTGTCGATCTCGTGCAGGTAATCGGCGGTGACGTCGAACAGATACGCGAGCTTCGCAATAATCGCGGTGTCGGGAGACGTCATTCCCGTTTCCCAGCGGCTGACCGCCTGCGGCGTGATTCCGAGCGATTCCGCGAGCTCATCCTGCGTCATATCGCGCTCGTGGCGCAGCTTTTTTATTATGTTCGCAAATGCCATATATTAATTACCTCATTTCTCACACAAAAGTCGCGGGGCCCTCGCGCGTCTATATGATAGCACGGCGCGGCGCGCATGTAAACGGCGCAGACGCGGTGTAAATATAAACATTCGGTTGTTTTCTGTGTTTTCGAGTTTATGCAGACAGATAAAGCTGCGGACTCGTGTGGATTAATCCGATAAAATATGATATAATCTTGGCAACAACGACACACTCAGGGTGAAAAAATGCTTTTATACATAATCCGCCACGGCGATCCGATCTACAATCCCGATACGCTGACCGACAAGGGGCGGGCACAGGCAAAGGCGCTCGCCAAAAGGCTGGCGGTGCACGGGCTCGACCGCATATACTGTTCGCCGAACGGCAGGGCGCGGGAGACGGCGCAGCCGACATGCGAAGCACTCGGGCTCGAAGCGCAGATAGAGCCGTGGACGAGCGAGGATCTGACATGGCGCGATTTCAGTGCCGACAACGGTCGCGGCGGCCGCGGCTGGACGTTCCACTGTCAGAACACGGAGCTGAAAACGGAGGACATGATGAGCCGCGCTATGTCGGACTGGTACAACGGCGCGCCATTCTCAAAAATCGACGCAAAAAAGGGATACGAGCGCATCATTCGCGAATCGGACGCGTTCACCGAGAAACTCGGTTACCGCCGCGAGGGCTCCGTCTACCGCATCATCAGGCCGAACGACGAAAGAGTCGCCGTGTTCTGCCATCAGGGTTTCGGCACGACATGGCTGTCGTACCTGCTCGCGGTGCCGCCTGCGATATTCTGGAGCAGCTTTGACATATCTCACTCGTCGATAACGATCCTGCGCTTCCAGAACAACAAAAATGGCCTGACGGCTCCGATGTGCATCACGCTCGGCGATACGTCGCACATCTACGAAAGCGGGCTGCCGCTGCAATATAACAACACGGTGGATATATAATCGATGCAACAAAAGAGGGTTTGAAAATCCTCTTTTTGTTTATAGCCGCGCGGTTGATAATATAACGCAGCGGCGTTATAATTGTTGTATAATTATTAAACGGGTATAATTATGACGGCAACAGATAAACCGATACGGTTTTATTCAGATTCAGACGGCGATAATATATCGAACGCGGATGCGGCGGAGCGGTCAGGGCGCGACGTCTTATCCGCCGATACGATCGGCGTGTATCTTTGCGAGCCGAAGCGGTTCTCGATCGAAGTTTACGACACCGTCGGCTCGACAAACAGTATGCTGAAAGAGCGCGCTGCCGATGGCGCGCCGGAGCGGAGCGTTATTATAGCGTCAGCGCAGACTGCCGGGCGCGGCCGCCTCGGGCGGACGTTCAGCTCGCCTGCGGGCACGGGGCTTTACATGAGCTTGCTTCTGCGCCCCGGCGAAAACTTCAGCGGTGCGGCGACTGTAACCGCAGCCGCCGCGGTCGCGGTGTGCCGTGCCGTCAGGCGGGTGCTGGAGGAAACCGCCGGTCCCGAGCGCATCCGCGAACCGCTTATCAAATGGGTAAACGACGTGTTGATCGACGGCAAAAAGGTCGCGGGCATACTCACAGAGGCGGCGCTCTCCGCCGAAACCGGCGCGCCCGAATACGTCGTCCTCGGCATCGGGGTCAATATATACGAACCCGACGGCGGTTTTTCCGAGGAGCTGCGCGATATTGCCGGCGCCGTTTTCGACGCGCCCGTTCACGATACGCGAAGCCGCGCCGCAGCTTATATATTAAATGAGTTTACGTCTTTATACGACACCGGCGGCACCGGCGCGTTCATAGACGAGTACAGAAGCCGCAGCGCCGTTGTCGGCCGCAACGTCAACGTTATAAAGCCGTCATCGGTTCGTCCCGCTTATGCCGTCGCGATAGACGACGAATGCCGCCTGATCGTCCGGTACGAGGACGGAACCGAAGAAGTTTTATCATCAAGCGAAGTCAGCGTTAGAACAGTAAAGACAGCATTTTAATTTACAGCAGCCGTATCATTGAAAACGATTTATTCTATTGCGCCTGTTTTTGCCCGTTAATCGAAATGAATTAAAAGTATTCTGAATTTTTTAAATCATCGGTTGACATTTCAGGTTTATTTTGTTATAATAGCTTAGTTTTATCAATAATCTGTTTTGATTAAGTTGTACAAACGATTATAAGGCATTAACGGGTGTAAGATGGCTAACATTAAAGATGTCTCCAAAGTCAGCGGTATTTCGATTGCGACGGTATCCAAGTACCTGAACGGCAAGCACGTATGCGAGGACAGCCGCCGCAAGATCGCGGCGGCTATTGAAGAACTCGATTACGAGGTGAACCCTCTCGCGCGCAGCTTCCGCACGCACAAGACAATGACGGTCGGCGTCCTTGTCAACCAGCTCAGATGTTATTACTACATGGACGTGCTCGACTCGATGGAACGAGCCTTCAACAAACTGGGCTACAGCATGCTCATATCGTGCGCCGGAGACGACGCGAAGCGCGAAGTCGAATGCGCCAAAAAGCTTGTGGACAGATATGTAGACGGCATCGTATGGGTTCCGTACAGCAACTCGCGCTCCGATATATCGGGTGCGGTCGCGGGAAAGGTGCCCGTCATCGCGTTCGACCGCACCTCGGCCAACTGCGACTACCCCTGCGTCGTATCCGACAACAGCGGCGGCGCATATACCGCCGCCGAGTACCTTTTCGCGAAGGGGCACAGGAAAATAGCCGTCATCGCCGGCCCGGACGATGTGACGACGATGCGCGAGCGCGTCAAGGGCGTGATGCGCGCATATGAGGATTACGGTATTCATAAGGATTGCTGCTTCGTCAGCCACGGCGAATTTTCAAACGAGTCGGGTGCGGCACTGACAAAACAGGCGCTGGAAACTCACAAGCCTACGGCTATCATCGTTTTATCAAACGACCTGCTCGCCGGCGTGCTCGACGTGATACGCGAAAACGGGCTGAACATCCCGAACGACATATCGCTGATGACGTTCGACGATTACGATTATCTCAGGCTCATATCGCCGCGCATATCGGTAATCAATCAGCCGTGCCGCGAGCTCGGTGCGGCCGCCGCTGAGGTTCTCGTCGGCGCGATTAAGAACGGCGAAGCACCGCAGGTCACGAGACTTAAATGCAGTCTTATCGAGGGCGGCTCCGTCGCGGTGATATAATAAAGGTGATATAATAAAAGCGAAAGCAAAAAGCGCCGGAACATGTTCCGGCGCTTTTCTTTTTTGATTATGCGCGGCGCTTGCCGGCGGCAAGAGATATGCCGGCGGCAGCGATGATGGCTGTTAAATGTATTATTGCGTCGCCTGTTGCGGGGGCTGTTGTGACAGGTGATGCTTCGGCAGCAGGTTCCGTCGCCTCGGCAGCGGGTGCTTCGGTTTCAGCGGGAGCCTCTGTTTCGGCTGCGGATGCGCCGATAAAGTTAATAGTTATATAGTCAGCGTTGACCGACTTGACGTATGTATCGGGGTTGCTGCTGTCGCGGTTGAAGTCCTCGGAGGTCGTCAACGCGACAGTGTGCGTTCCGGTTTTGAGCTCGACGTCGACGATGCCGTCGCGGTATTCCACATGCCATGATGAGGGAAGCTCATCCATCGGAATCGGAACCGGATAACGGACGCCGTCGATTAAGAAATCAACTTTTTTGGTTGTGTCATTTGTCGTGTCGTAACGGAGAAGGAAGCGGTATGTGCCGGATTCGGTAGCCTCGAACGAACCGAAGTCTATGGTTGTCGCAAGCGTGGGTTCAGCGTTGTCTCCGGACATGCCGACGATATTGCCGCCGCTGGCTATATCGCCGATATATTGGATGTTGCCGCCCATATAATCCATCGCGGCACCGCTGATATCACCGTCCTCGCACTCATAAAAAATCTCGTCGAACGCTGCGACCGAAAAGATAAGAGCCGTCGCGACAATCAGAGCAAAAAGTACTGCTGCGAGTTTTTTCATTTTGATGCCCTCCGTTTTATTTGAAACTGCACATATTTCGTTCATGCGGTTCCGTGACAGTCTTAGTATAAGCCGAGCGAAAGTCCGTTGTAAATAGACGAACCAATTATTATTTATCTTATCCGAGTATTTTTATATAAACCATTGAAATTTGTTCCGATTTAAAATATAATTTCGTTAATAATAGCAAAGGACAAACGCTCATGGCTGCCGAGAAACTTAAGTTCATCGAAATTTATAAAGATAAAGTTCCGAACGGCTTTACCGAAACGTTAAAATTTCACTACATGGTCGTTATGTTTTCCGGCGAGATGGTATACTGTGTCGACGGCGAAAAATACACAATACGCGACGGCGAAGCGATTTATATGCGCCCGAATCAGGTGCGGAGCCGGGAGGACCATCAGACAGGCTCGCATTATGCGACAATGAACATCATGATTCCAAGCGGCAGCATGTACAACATAAATACGAAGTTTTCGGTAAGTCATATGGGGCTTATATATCCGCTGCTGCAGCGGATGCGCGAGGAATTTTACGCTGACATGGAATGCGAAGGGCAGATGCTTAAGTCGATGCTCCGTTTGTTTTTGCTGGAGTGCGAAGATATGTGCGTGAAAGCAAATTACAACCCGTACGTGGAAAAGATAAAAAGGTACATATCGGACAATTCATATAAACAGATAAATCTGTCGGACATATCTGACTACATCGGTTTGTCACAATCTTATGTTTCCGCATTGTTTCGCGGGCACACCGGCGTAAGCGTCGGCAAATATATCGACCGGGAGCGTTTGAAAGCGGTTAACGCGCTTATGATAAATACGACGATGTCGCTTGTCGAAATAGCTTCGGAAGCGGGCTTTTCGGGGCCGTATTATTTTTCGCGGTGGTTTTATAAAATGACAGGCGAGCGTCCGAGCGTCTACAGGAAAAAGCTTATAACGGCTCCGCCGCGTTTTTAGCACGCTTTATTAATCAAAGCTCCGGCACGGCTGCGTAGAACACGAGATCCTCGTCGGAGTCGTTCACAAGCGTGTGAGACGAGCCCTTCGGGCAGTAAAGGCACATACCGGGCGCGACGCGTTCCTTCACGCCGTCGCAAACGGTGTAGCCTGTTCCGGAAAGAACAAAGATTACCTCAGAGTTTGTCTCATGCGTATGCATGCCGATGCTCGAACCAGGCTTTAGCCTGCCGTGGAGCAGTCTGATGGATTTATCGGCGTACATCTTTGCTTCAAACACGCCCTCTCCGCCTTTGAAACGCTCCAGCTTCTGCGTTTCCGTTTTATTGAAATCGATATTCATATATACTCCTTAAATAATAACTGCGCCGACTGCCGACGCGGCAGCCATACAGATTTGTTTATGTAACCTTTATGGTAGCGCAGCGACTTGCGTATGTCAACATATATTTTATTGTATCGCCGCGCGAAAATATTGCTTTACCTCTGTTTTTGCCGACGGCGAAATGATATAATATGAAAAATCAAATTTATGCGGAGGGTTTATTAATGCCGCGCAGAATAGCAGTCGTACTTGAATTCCTCGAAGAAGCGCACAAATCGAAGCTGACCGAAACGGCGTCGCGCCTCGGCTTCGAGCTTCGATTTTTTCCGCCAGACAACGTCGACACCGATTACATCCGCACATGCGAGGTCATATACGCGCACGACCCCGCCCTGCTCGAAAATGCCGATTCCCTGCGCTGGTATTGCTGCTCGTTCGCCGGCATCGACCGCTTCCGCGGCAGGATTAAACCGAGCGTGATGCTGACGAACAGCGCCGGCGCCTACGGCGTTTCAGTCGCCGAGCACGGCGTGATGCTGACTCTGATGCTTCTGCGGCGCATGCCCGAGTACTCGGCGATAACGGCGCGGCGCGGCTGGGAGGGCGGACTCGCGGTGAAGTCGATCTGCGGCGCGCGCGTGACCGTCCTCGGCGCGGGCGATATCGGCTGCGCATACGGCGAGCGCGTCAAATCGTTCGCCCCCGCGTCGCTTAGCGGAATCACGCGATCCGGCAGGAGCCGCTCTTCCGCGTGGGACGAAGTTCTGCCCTTCGGCGAGCTCGACCGCATCCTGCCGCGCACCGACATACTCTTTATGGCGCTGCCGTCCACACAGGAAACCGAGGGTATTTTATCGCGCGAACGCATATCGCGCCTGCCGGACGGCGCGATAATCATAAACGTCGGTCGCGGCAGCGCGATCGATCAGAGTGCGTTATATGATGCGCTTGCGGCCGGCAAGCTCGGCGGCGCGGCGCTCGACGTCACGACGCCCGAACCGCTTCCGAAGGACGACCCGCTGTGGGATCTGTGCGAAAGGAACGTCATAATCACGCCGCACGTCGCCGGCAACATGACGCTCGCATACACACGCGATAAAAACGTCGAAATGTTCTGCTCCGACCTTGAAAACTACGCGGCGGGAAAGCCGCTGCGATATATAACATCGCCCGACGCCGGATATTGATGCGAAATGCGGCCGCGGCAGCTTAATTATCATATATAATGAGCAGTAAA
>DBRA01000062.1 GCA_002305445.1 Clostridiales bacterium UBA1380
CGCAACATCAACGATTGCGGGCTGTTTTTAGTTTTACATATTGCGGCTTACCTGCATTTATCGAGGACCGCGCGTATCTTCTCCTTTGTTGACGCGCCTTCGTGCAGCTTGACGCCGTCTGCGAAAAAGCAGGGGACATACCAGTAGTCGTACTTGTCGGCGAGCTCGCGCTGCTCTCCCTCGTCGATAACTTTAATCGGTATCGCCGCATATTCTGGATTGGATTCGCGCAGCTCGTCGAGATAACGGTCTGCTTCGTGACAATACGGGCAGTTTTTCAGCTTAAAATAAAGTAAATCCTTCATAATTTCCACATCCCTATAATTCGACTTTTTTCGACATTTCCGCTTATATTATACAACATCGTACGCATAATTATCAATAGATTTAGCGATTTCGCCGCCCGCCGCCGCCTTAATTTTACTGCGTGCGATTGACTCAGATAATCTTTTATGATATAATAATATAATCAAAAAACACAAGGAGCGTGATATTTTCAATGTCATCGGAACACTGTCCTGAACCCCCCCGATTAAATAATACATAGCGCAAAAAGGACAGACGCAGATTTCCACGCGTCTTCCCTTTGACGCGCGGAAAGGAACCGATAATTGAAGAAATGCTATATTACCCGTCAGGGACGCCTTGAACAGATTGATGAAATGGAGCCGGGCTGCTGGGTGAACCTCATCGCGCCGACCGAGGCGGAGATCGAGGAGGTAGCCATCGGCCTTAATATCGATCCCGATGCCATTCGTGCCGCGCTCGATACCGACGAGCGCTCGCGCATCGAGACCGATCCGGATTATACGATGATTCTCGTCAATATACCTACCGTTGAGGAGGATCACGACGAGAAAGAGCTGTACAGCACGATACCGCTCGCTTACATTATGGCGCACGACCGCGTTGTTACCGTGTGCCTTGAGGACACCGTCCTGCTTCGCCGCTTCAGCGATGGAGCCGTCCGCGACTTCAATACGCAGATGAAATCGCGGTTCATTTTGCAGCTGCTTTACAGAACGGCATCGCTTTACCTGCAGTACCTGCGCACAATCGATAAAAAGAGCGACGCCGTCGAGACGCGCCTTCACAAATCGACGCAGAACCATGAGCTGATTGAGCTTCTCCGCCTCGAGAAGAGCCTTGTTTATTTCACGACGTCGCTGCGCTCGAACGAAGTGGTGCTTGAAAAACTGCTGCGCGGTGAAATAATAAAAAAATATCCGGACGACGCCGAGCTGCTTGAAGACGTCATCGTCGAAAACAAACAGGCAATCGAGATGGCGAATATCTACTCCGGCATTCTCTCGGGCATGATGGACGCGTTCGCGTCGGTTATATCGAATAACCTCAACGTCGTCATGAAGGTGCTCGCGATCATCACGATCATTCTCTCAATACCGACGCTTATCTTTTCGGCTTACGGCATGAACGTGAACCTCGACGGAATGCCGTTTGCGTCCAGCCCGTGGGGCTTTTTGATCATTGTCGTCGCCTCGCTCTTTCTCAGCCTCGCGGTCGCCCTTATCTTCATTAAAATTAGAATGATCAAGTAAACAGTCAGGCCAATACATTACCGCAAGCGTACAAAAACGCGTTATGATTATGGCGGAGAGTACACGATGCCGGCTATACTTTACGAAAAATTCATAAGCGCGTACGGATTTAAACCGGCGCGCTTTTCTCGCTGTCCGTACCGGATATGCCCGCTCGGGGCTCATGTCGACCACCAGCACGGCGTCGTCACCGGCATGGCGCTCGACCGATATCTGACGATCGCATACGCGCCTTCAGACGCTCCGCGCTGCCGCGCGCGCAGCCTCGCGTTCGACGGGGAAGCGGTCTTCGATGTGCCGCAGATACGTCTGAATAACGGCGATCGGACGGATTATATGCGCGCGCTGCCGAAGGCGGGCGACTGGGCCGATTATCTGCGCGCCGCGGCCTGCTCGCTCGTGCGATTTTATCCGCTCGAGAGAGGCGTTACCGCGCTGATCGACGGCGCGCTTCCTGTCGGCGGACTGTCCTCCTCGGCATCGACCGTGCTCGCGTTTATGGCGGCGCTGCTCGAAGCGAACGGTTATACGCAGCCGCCGGCGGACGAGCTGATACGGCTGGCCGTTGCAGCCGAAAACGAGTATATAGGCGTGTCTACAGGCACGCTCGACCAGTCGTGCGAGCTTCTTTCACGCGAAGGGAAGCTGCTGGTGCTGGACACCGCCGACGGCTCGTACACGCTCGCGCCGTTGCCGGATGACGCTCCGCGTTTTAACATAACGGTCGTCTACAGCGGCATACCGCGGACGATCGCTGGCTCCGGATACAATACGCGCGTCGCAGAATGCAGACAAGCCGCGGCAGAGCTGCTGCTTTATGCAACCGCCGAACAATATAAGACAAACGTCGACAAATGCGCATATAATGCGACCGCCGAAAACAAATCGGCAAACGCGGAAAAAGCTCCGCTTCTGCGTGACATTCCCGTTGAAATTTACGAAAAATACCGCGATAAACTGTCGCCTGTCGCCGGAAAGCGCGCCGGCCATTACTTCGGCGAGCAGCGGCGCGTGCGCGACGGCATCGGCGCGTGGACGGCGGGTGATATCTCGCGTTTCGGCGCGCTCATGAACGAAAGCGGCATATCGAGCGTCGTAAACTACGAAGCCGGCTCGCCCGAGCTGACATCTCTCTGCGATATACTGCGCAGTACCGACGGCGTATACGGAGCGCGTTTCAGCGGCGCGGGTTTCCGCGGAAGCTGCGTCGCACTGACCGACCCGCAGAAACGCGAAGAGATCGCCGAAAGCGTAAAGCGGAGATACACAACTCTGTATCCGCGCCTGTCCGGCGCTTTCGCCGTATATGTATGCGGCTCCGCCGACGGCGGCATACGAACCGAAGAAATATAAGGATATATAAATAATGAAAGAAGTGACGCTATACACCGACGGCTCGTGCAAGAACAACCCCGGGCCGGGCGGATGGTGCTGCATAATGGTCTACGGTACGGCGGAAAAAATGCTGTCCGGCGGCGAAAAATCGACGACGAACAACCGCATGGAGCTGACGGCGGCGATAGAAGGCCTGTCCGCGCTCAAGGAGCCGTGCCGCGTCCGGCTCGTGACCGATTCGCGCTACCTTGTCGACGCCATTACAAAAAAATGGGCGCAATCGTGGAAAAAGCGCGGCTGGGTTAAGGCCGACAAGTCGCCGGCGCTCAACTCCGATCTGTGGGAGCGCGTGCTCGAGTTGTGCGAAAAGCACGATGTGGTCTTCGAGTGGGTGCGCGGACACGACGGACACGAGTATAACGAGCGCTGCGACGCCGAAGCGCAGCGGCAGGCTGATCTGCACAAGTAAAAAAGACGGGCGGAGCCCGTCTTTTTTACTTGTGCAGAAAATACAGGCGGTTAAATAGTCAAAAGTCGAAAACAGTCGAATAATATGCATGAGCCTAATATCAGCCGTACAGGCTGCCGAGTTTTTCTCCGAGCCTCGATATTATCTTTTTTTCGAGCCGCGATATATATGACTGCGATATATCGAGCAGATCCGCGACCTCTTTCTGAGTCAGCGCGCGCGACCCGCCGAAGCCGTACCGCAGCTCGATTATAACGCGTTCGCGTTCGGGCAATCCGGCGATCGCGTCGCGCAGCGCGCGCTCCTCCTCCTCGCGCTCCAGCTTCTGGCCGATAGAATCGGCGTCGGTGCCGAGCACGTCGGAAAGCAGCAGCTCGTTGCCGTCCCAGTCGATGTTGAGCGGTTCGTCTATCGACTGCTCGATCCGCGCGCCCGAATTCTTACGGATGAACATCAGGATTTCGTTTTCGATGCACCGGCTGCCGTATGTCGCGAACTTGATGTTCTTCTCGGCTTTGTACGTGTTCGCGGCCTTGATCAGCCCGATCGTGCCGATTGATATAAGGTCCTCGATGCCCGCGCGCGTGTTCTCGAACTTTTTGGCGATGTAGACGACAAGCCGCAGATTGCGCTCGACAAGGACGGAACAGAGCGAGCGGTCGTCCTCAAGCCGCGCGATTATGTCGGCTTCCTCCTCCGCCGTCAACGGAGGGGGCAGAGTGTCCGGCCCGTTTATATAGAAGTCGCCGTCGAAGCCGCCGCAGAAACGCGTCAACGCTCGTCCGACAAGGATTCGGAACTCCGCCGCCGCTTCAATCAGACTGCGCGAAATAATCATAATTCAACCTCCGTTATTATATTTACTACAGCAAGGATGTCGGAACGCATCCGTCGTAGCCGCCGTAATGGCCCTTCGGCGTTTTTTCCGGCAGTATAACGGCGCTGCGCTCCGCGCCGTTGATCTTTACCGCATCCGGGATGAATGCAAGGCGCGCCGCGGCCGTCGCGGTTGCCGCCGCGCTTCGGCTTGCACCGTCCGGCGAGCCCGCCGCGGCATATGACGCCCGCGCAGTCGGTAATACGCGCACACGATTCCGAAGCGCACCGCGTATCGACGCGGCGTCGCCTTCGGCAAGCGAAGCCAGCTCGGGTATGGCGTCCGCCGCAGCGAGGGAAACGACGATAACGGGGCGGCCGGAGAGCGGTTCGCGCAGCAGGTTGCCGCTGTCCGCGAGAGCGTCGAAGGAGACGACGGCGTCACCGAAGGTGAAACTCACCCTGACGCCGCGCGCTCCCGAACGCGCGGCGACTATGCGGGCGCAGACGCCGGAGGCGAGCGCGCATATGACGGCGGCGATCGTGAAAACAAGCCGCTCCGTGCCGCCGGAGTCGTATGTCTCGACGCCGCCGCCCGAGATAAGCGCGTTGAGCTGCGTATATACAAACGTCATAAAGCCGCCGAGCAGCGCGCCCGCCGCCACAAACATCGCCCACGATGACACAAACCGGCGCAGATCGCGCGAGATGCCGAATGCGGCCGCGACGATCACCGCCGATATCAGCGCGCCGAGCGTCGCAGATAGCGCGGACGGTATTTTGCCGTCGAGCAGGATCGCCGCGACCGACCATGCGCCGCCTATGGCTGCTCCGCCGAAGATGCGCGCAGGCGACGCTTTGATGCGTAGAAACTTCGCCGCGATGACGAGGGAGAATGCGTCCATGGCGGCGTTTACGAGAAAATATACATCCGCGTAAAGCACCATGGGGGTGGCCCCTCCTGTTTATTTTTTCAGATCCATTATACAACCGTGCGCGCGCATCTGTTGTCGCAAGCGCGGCGCGGGAAATGACGGCATCAGGCGTATGTGATTTTATTCATCGCACAGCGCCTTTTACTATTGACACAGCCTGCAAACGGATGTATAATATGCAAGTATTCTATTTAAATTATTCATATGCTTACGGGAGCGAAATAATGAACACTACGAAGAAAATTCTGTCGGCTTTTTTAGCCGCCGTGCTGCTCGCCGCCGCTATGATGACGGTATCGTGCGGCAATGATTCGTCGGGCGAGCTCGTGATGGCCACCAACGCCCAGTTTGAGCCGTACGAGTTTTACGGGGACGACGGTAAAATCACCGGCATCGACGTCGAAATCATGACAAAGATAGCTGAAAAGCTCGGCAAGACGCTGCGCATTGAGGATATGGACTTCGACTCCATCGTCGCCGCCGTACAGACCGGCAAGTGCGACGTCGGCGCCGCCGGCCTTTCCATCACCGAGGAGAGAAAGCAGTTCGTCAACTTCACCGATACATATACGACCGCTAAGCAGGTCATAATCGTTAAGGAAGACAGCGACATCGCGGGACCGGACGACTTAACCGGCAAGATCATCGGCACGCAGACCGGCACCACCGGCGAGCTCTACGTCACCGACGACTATGAAGCCGAAGGCCTTGCCACCGTCGAACGCTTCAAGTCCGGCAACGAAGCCGTCCTCGCTCTGACTCAGGGCAAGGTCGACTGCGTCGTCATCGACAACAACCCCGCCGAAGTCTTCGTGCAGAAGAACCCGGGACTGAAGATTCTCGAGACCGAATACACCCTCGAGGAGTACGCGTTCGCCGTCGCGAAAGGGAATAATGACCTGCTTGAAAAAATCAACAAGGCTGTTGCGGAACTTAAAGAGTCCGGCGAGCTTCAGGCTATCATCGACAAGTACATCCACGACTGAAGCACAACTCAATAAAAACCGCGGAGACGGTCAAACCGTCTCCGCGATTTTCGGTAATCAGTGAAATATTGGAGTTAAGTATATAATTTTATGAATCCTCCGTCATCTACAAATCCGGTACAGTACTTTTTCGAGTGGTTTGCGTATCGGTTCTGGCTCAACTTCATAGACGCCACGCGCTGGAAATTCATCACCGACGGCCTTCTCATAACGCTCGAGGTGACTCTTTTCGCAGTGCTCATCGGCGTCTTCATCGGTGTGATCATAGCGATAATACGCACCGCGCACGATAAGAACGGCAACTTCCGCTTCCTCAACGCGATTGCGAAGCTCTATCTTACGGTGATCCGCGGCACGCCTGTCGTCGTGCAGCTGCTCATCATATATTTCGTCATATTCGGTTCCGTCGCGGTCGACAAGGTGCTCGTCGCTGTGCTCGCGTTCGGCATCAACTCGGGCGCGTATGTCGCCGAGATTTTCCGCGGCGGCATCATGGCGGTCGACAACGGCCAGTTTGAGGCCGGCCGCTCACTCGGCTTCAACTACGCGCAGACGATGTGGTACATCGTGCTGCCGCAGGCGTTCAAAAGCGTGCTGCCCGCGCTCGGCAACGAGCTGATTACTATGCTGAAGGAGACGTCTGTCGCGGGCTATATCGCGCTGCAGGACCTGACAAAAGCGGGCGACATCATCCGCTCGCGCACGTTCGACGCGCTGTTTCCGCTTATCACCGTCGCGCTTATCTACCTCGTCATAGTTATCGGTCTCGAAAAACTGATGGGACTGCTCGAAAGGAGGCTGCGCCGCAGCGACCGCTGACGGACT
>DBRA01000054.1:0-18214 GCA_002305445.1 Clostridiales bacterium UBA1380
GTAAAAGTGTCGATCTCGTTTTTATCCCACCACGGGTTTTCGAGATTGAGGTTGCCGAGCATTTTAACGTTTAAAAGGTTGCCCTTGAGCATATTTGACGCCTGAGCGGTCATGGTCGTCAGCGCGATGTCATATGTCGCGTCGCCCGCGGCGGCGTTCTGCGCGACGACCGTCTCGATGTTGCCGAGCGAGGTTTGCAGATCGAACGTCAGCTTGCAGTTGAGCAGCTCCTGTACCGCCATGTTGCGCTCATACAGACTGTCGTTGACGATTTCGCCCGTGTATTCGTCGGCGCACACCTCGTTAAACTTGCCGCTGTAGATCCAGTGCGAGCTCGCGGCTGGCGCGATGATGTTGAAGGTTGCGCCGCCGAGGTCCGTATCGGCAAAAAGGGCGCGTACGGCGTCGGACGCTCTCGTCTCCGACTCCGTTTCGAACACCGAGGTCGCTACGGTCTGACCGTTTTCGGCATCGGTATTGTCCGTCGACGCGGGAGTTTGCGCGCAGGCTGCGGCGGTTGCGGCGATAAGCAGCGCGGCTGCTGATGATGCGATACGTTTTAACATGTTGCCCTCTCGATGATTATAATCGTTATACTGTTCGGATTATATCACCCCGTCGGAGCTGTGTCAACAAAAAACGGACGCTTTGCGTCCGTTTTTGCTTTTATTTTTTGCGTTTACGTATTATCACGACGGCGGCTGCGGCGGCGACCAATATTACGGCGCCGCAGATTATGGCGATGACCGCTCCGCCGCCGCCGGCTGACGCGCCTTCGGGCTGCCATACGGCCGTGAACGTCACGTCGGAGCCGCCCGCCGTATACGAGGCTCCGGCGGCGTACACCTTATCGCCGTCGCTCCAGCCCTTGAAGGCATAACCCTCGCGGGTGTACGGATTCCACGGGAGGTTGAACGAACTGCCCTCGGTGTATTCGACGGTGCGGGGGTCCGCGCCTTCGGCGTCGCCGGCACCGGACGCGTAGCTGAACGTGCGGGTCGGCGCTCCGGCGACGTAGAGTGTTACGAAGTTCTCGCCGATGTCGCCCAGCTCGGAGCGCGCGACGACGCGTATTACGTTGCGGCGGCAGGCAGATATCGGCATCAGGTCGGCGGTGTCGATCTCGAGCGTACCCTTTGCGCCGGACGCTTCGCACGTCGCATACTTCAGGCCGTTTATATACACGTCGAAATATTTTACCATGTCGGTCGTCAGCGACAGGTTCATCGTTAGCGTTCCCGAGCCGCCGTAGTAGAGGTCCGCCGGGGTCTTATATTCGATGCCGTCGGCTGAGACAAGATTGGACTCGGGTGCCGTCAGAACCGTATTGCCGCCGTCGACGAGCTCGATCTTAAGTCCGCGCACCAGATCGTAGCCGCGTCCCCATATGTTGGGGTCGCGCTTGGCGAGCTGCTCGTCCATCCACGCCATGCGGTTGATGAGCCATTTTTTCAGCTCCGCGACTTCCTTTTCATAAGACCAGCGGCCGATTTTGCCCCAGCGCTCGATGTTCTTCTCCGCTTCCGGCGCGAGCAGCTCGTACAGGCCGTCGATCGTGTCGATCGTCTCCTGAAGCTTGACGCGCGCCTCCCACCAGCGGTCGGCGACAGACGTCATGAACCACGGGTCGTCGTAGAGGACCTTATACCAGTATTCGCGGTCCTGCGAGTGCTCCTGCGTCCATGTGTTGTATTGCGCGGCGTCCCCGTCGCCGAGGTTGGCGTGGTTGCCGGACGCCCAGTCCATATCCCAGACGGGTCCGAATATGAGCTTGCCGCCGACGTCCTTGTACATGTAGGCGGACTTGTAGAGAATCTCGACGCTCTTGAACGCCTGGTTAGATATCCAGTAATCGATAAACGACTTAGTATCAAGATACTCCGACCAGTGCTTCCCTTCGCTGCTGTACCCGTTCCTGTCGTACAGCGCGTCCTCCATGTTCTGGATATAGTCTCTTACGTAACCGAACATCTTGTCGTTGGTCGCAAGGTACTCGGGGTTGTGGATCATTATCGGGATATCGTCGTGGTCGGTTATGAACTTCGACACCTCGTCGAAGTACTCGTCAAGCTCCAGGACATAACCGCCGGTTATGTCGAACGACGATGTGTCGTAATAATCCGATATTGTGTACTTTTTGAATTTGCCGCTCGTAACCCACGAAAAGTCCGTCTTCATACCCTCTTCGAGTGACTTAAGATCGTCCTCGGACAGGTTCTCCGCTTTGGCTATCGCCTTTGCGACATCCTCCGCGGTGTCCTCCCAGTCGAATATATCGACGCGGGATTCGTCTATGCGGATGTTCTCGCAGAGCTGGTACAGGCCGACATATTCGCCGTTCAGGATAACCTGAACGTGAATCGACTGGCAGTAGTCGAGCCCGAGCAGCCCCGAGAAGCCGTACGACAGCACGTTGCGCAGATGCGAACCCTCCATCGCGTTCGCGAGCAGCACCCAGTGCTTGTTCTCGCCCATGCCAAAGAGGTCTGTCTTTTTATCGAGCTTTATGTGATACGGCTTTTTCTCCTGCCACCATGTGGAGTTGCCGCGGCCGCGTATCTCGATCGGCGCATAGCCGTCGGTATACATGTTCGTGTACTGCGCCGTCGCGTCCGTGAGCTGTATCTTCATCGACGCGTTTATGTATCTGTCCTTCGACATTATCGAGCGGCCGCCCTCGGTGTTGATGAACAGCACCGGAATGCCGGAGTCGAAATGTATGTACATCATGGCCGTGAGCCGTGACGAAGAGGGGTTGGTCAGCACCTTGACGCTGATAACGCCGGCGTCATATATCTCCTGCGTAAGCGTCAGCTCGGGCGTTTCCGTCGTGACGGTCTTGTCGCCGTAGCTCCACTCGTAGCCGGATATCGTGCGCGACGAGGACAGGTCCGTGACGACGGCCGTCAGCGTCGAACCGACCGTCGTGTCGCCGGCTATCGTTACGGTTGTGTTGACTTTTCTTCCTTCGGCAGCCATAACCGAGGCTGATAAGAGGAGTGCGGATAATACAGCAAAGGCAATTATGGTAAACAGACGGAGGATTTGCTTATTCTTCATCATTTTCTCCAAGGAAACAGCGCGCTGCAGCGCAAATTGTCGATTTTAACGAACGACTTTCCCGATTATATCATACTTTTTGCCGCATTTCAATGAATAATTCTATAATAAGGTTTATCAATATGACGCCATGATAAATAATTTATAATCAAAAAGCGGCTCGCGGAGCCGCCTTTGGTTTACAGTGTCTGTTCCGTGCGCGCGATGATTTCGTCCTGCAGCGCGCGGTCGAGGTTGCGGAAGTGGTCGGAGTAGCCGGCGACGCGGACGATGAGGTCGCGGTACTCCTCCGGGTGTGCCTGCGCGTCGAGCAGCGTCTGCCGGTCGATGACGTTGAACTGTATGTGGTGGCCGCCCATCGCGAAATACGACCGGATGAGGTCGGCGAACTTGCCGAGCGATTCGTCGCCCGCAAGCGTCGCCGGCGTAAACTTCTGGTTGAGCAGCGTGCCGCCCGTCGTGAGCTGCTCCATCTTGGCCGCGGAGCGCAGCACCGCCGTCGGTCCGTGCGTATCGGCGCCGTGCTCGGGGCTGATGCCCTCCGACAGCGGGACGCCCGCGAGCCGGCCGTTCGCTGTCGCACCGGTGACGGAGCCGAAATAGACGTGGCACGTCGTCGGCAGCATGTTGACGCGGTACTCGCCCCCGCGCCAGTTTTTACGGTGCGTGACTGTGTCGCGGTAGAGACGGAACACGCTCTGCATGATCTCGTCCGCCGCGTCGTCGTCGTTGCCGTAGAACGGCGTGCGTCGCTTAATCGACGAGCGGAGCTCTTCGCAGCCCTCGAAGTTGGCCGCGAGCGCGTCCGCGAGCGTCTTCGCGTCGATGTCGCGCGCGCCGCCGTAGACTCTGTTTTTGTAGACCGACAGCGCGTCCGTGACGGTGCCTATGCCGACGCCCTGGATGTACGAGGTGTTGTAGCGCGCGCCGCCGCCGTTGTAGTCGCGTCCGCGCGCGATGCAGTCGTCGGTGAGCACGGAGAGGAACGGCACGGGCATCATTTCGCCGTAAAGCCGCTCGATCTTGTTCGAGCCCTCGACCTTGATGTCCACAAAGTACTTTATCTGCGCGGCGAAGGCGTCGAAAAGCTCGTCGTAGTCTGCGAAATCCTTTCCCGTATGCGGGCCGAGCTGCCTGCCGGTGCGCGGGTCGAAACCGTCGTGAAGCGTCAGCTCGAGGATCTTCGGTATGTTGAAGTAGCCGGTCAGTATATACGCCTCTCGGCCGAACGCGCCCGTTTCGACGCAGCCGGACGTTCCGCCGCGCAGAGCGTCCTCGAGCGACTTGCCGGCGTTGAGAAGCTCCGCGATGATCGCCTCGGTGCTGTAAAACGCCGGCTGTCCCCAGCCCTTGCGGGATATCTCGGCGGCGCGCAAAATAAACTCGCGCGGCGTTTTCTCCGAAATCTGCACATTCGAGGACGGCTGGAGCAGCTTCATCTCGTCCATGCAGTCGAGTATCAGGTACGACACCTCACTGACGCCGTCGGAGCCGTCCGGCGCGACGCCGCCGGTATTGATGTTCGCGAAGTCGGTGTATGTGCCCGACTCCTTCAGAGTGACGCCTACCTTCGGCGGCGCGGGCTGGTTGTTGAACTTGACCCACAGACACTCGAGCAGCTCGAGCGCGCTGTCGCGCGTTATCTCGCCGCTTGCGATGCCGCTTTCATAAAAGCTGCGCAGGTGCTGATCGAGCCGCCCGGGCGAATACGCGTCCCACGGGTTCAGCTCTGTCGTGACGCAGAGGTGAACGAACCAGTAGTGCTGCAGCGCCTGTCTGAACGTGCGCGGCGCGTGCTCGGGCACAACGTCGCAGACGGCGGCTATGTCGTAAAGCTCGGCTTTGCGGACAGGGTCGGCGCAGCGCTTAGCCGTCTCGCGCGCGAGCGCGGCGTAGCGGCGGCCGAGCACGATGACGGCGTCGCAGGCGATGTCCATCGCGCGGAGCTCGGCGCTGCGCGCTTCGTAATCGTCCGCCGACCTGTCGAGCGCGGCGAGCGCGGCGGCTATGTCGGCCTTGTAGTCGGCGAAGCCCTTCGCGAAGATTTTATCGCTGCCGACCGTATGACCGGGGCCGCGCTGCTCCATAAACTCGGTGAATATGCCGGCGGCGTAGGCGTCACGCCACTCGTCGGTCATCGCGCCGAGGATGCGGGAGCGCATCTGGCGGCTCTCCCAGAACGGGATAACGACGTCGCGCTGAAACGCGATGTCGTCCTCGGTCGAAGCGAAGCTGATCTGCTCGCGTCTGCCCATCGTCAGGATGTCCTCGACGGTATGGCAGCACAGCTCCGGGAATGTCGGCGCGGCGGCGGGCGCTTCCGTTTTCTCGCCGACGATAAGTTCGCCGTCGCCGAGCCACAGCGTGCGGCGCGCGTTGTACTCGTAAAGGCAGCGCGCGCGAAGCTCAGGCACGCTCAAGGTGCCCTCGTATTTTTTATATGTCTCCGTCTCGATGCGCGCGCGCTCCATCGACAGTCTCGGCGTCGCCGAAAGCGACTCCTCGCGCAGCTTTTTCACTCTGTCAGTCATATGTTGCAGTTTCGCCTCGATGATAAAATGAATTATTATGTTTGTCTGTTTCTGTCGAGCCAGCTTTGAAGGATCAGTTCGGCGGACAGCTCGTCGATCACGCCGCGCCGTTTTGACGAGCGCATGTTGGATTCGTTCATTATTGCGTATGCGTTCGCGGTGGAGAGCCGTTCGTCGAGCAGCTCGACCGGCAGGCCCGACAGCTCGCGCAGCTTTTGCGCGAACGCGGCGACCCTCTCGCAGCGCGGCCCTCTCGTGCCGTTCATGTTGACCGGGTCGCCGACGACGATCAGCACCGCGCCGAGCGTACGGGCTTTTTCGGCGACGGCGGCGGCTGTCTTATCAATTCCCCCGCCTTTGATGACGCCGGCCCCGCTCGCGAGCATGCCCGTCAGGTCGGACACGGCGAGTCCCGTTCTCGCTTCGCCGAAGTCGACGCCGATGATGCGGCCGGTCACGACGCTATAAACTCCGCGACGGCCTTTGCCGTCGGGATCGACGTGGACGCGCCCGCCGCCATGCAGGTCAGCGTCCCTGCTGCCGTCGCGTACGTCGCGGCGGCGACTATGTCGCGGGAGCGCACATATTCGAGCGCGAGCGCGGCGGTAAAAACGTCGCCCGCGGCGGTCGTGTCGACGGGTTCGATGCGGCGCGCGGGGATCACCTTGTAGTACTTGCCGTCATAGACGAAGCAGCCCCTTCCGCCGAGCTTCAGCACGATGTATTTGGCGTTCGTCAGCCCCGCGAGCCGGATGGACGCGCGCAGGCACGCCTCGGCGCTCTCGGGCGCTATGCCGGTATACGCTTCGGTTTCGGTTTCGTTCGGAGAGAACACCTCGATCGGGCCGAGCGTCGTCAGGTCGATGTCGGTGCGCGCGGGCCCGCCGTCGACTATGACGGGCACATCGGCTTTGCGCGCGTATTTGGCGGCCGACAGAATTGCCGCGGCAGGTATCTCAAAGCCCAGCACAAGTGCGTCGGGCAGACAGGTGAGCGCCTCCTCCGTATCGGACGCGCACAGCTCGCTGTTCGCGCCGGAGTAGACGACGATGCGGTTGCCGCCGTCGGGCGTGACAAGGATCAGAGCCATGCCGGTCACGGGGCGCGCCGCGTCTGTGCGGCCGTCGTCGAATACGAAGCGCGTATCGATGCCCTCGGCGCTCCAGAAGCGGCGCAGCTTCGCGCCGTTCGTGTCGTTTCCGACGCGCGTGCAGAATACAGTGTCAGCACCGAGCCGCGCGGCAGCTATCGCGGCGTTGCCGCCCTTTCCGCCGGGAACATAGCGGAAGGTACCGTCCGATATGATGGTTTCCCCTGCTTCCGGAACACGCTGCATATTAGCTGCGAGGTCGATATTTGCACTGCCTATTACGAGCAGTCTCGGCTTCATGGCGAAGACACTTCCTTCTTTAATAATATTCTTTTTATTTATTTCAGGATATTATAACAAAATTATGTGAATAATGCAATACAGAAGCGGCACGGAGATATTGCGGATAATTTGCCGATACCGCTTGTAATTTTTTTCCGGAGAGGTTATAATATATCATGGACTGCATGAAACTTTGTAAAACCGCGTTAAAAAATATAAAAAAGGAGAGTGACTGTATGTTCAGAAGAAGGAACGACGAACGTGATACCCTCCAAACCATCCTTCAGGTGATCGGGATCATCGTTACAATCGGCGCTGCGGTCTATGTCCTGTACAGGCTGTTCCGCAAGTATTTCAACATCAGCTTCGACTGCGGCTGCGAATGCGACGAATGCGAGGATGCGGACGACTGCGATTTCTGCGACTGCGACTCGGATCTCGGCCGCGACGACGAAGAAGATTCAACGGTTTCGGACAACGAATAACGGCTGGTATGAAAATACGGTTCCGGCGGCGCCGGAGCCGTATTTTTACATATCAAACAAGACGCGGTATGCTTTATAAAAGAAAAAAGCGCAGGTCATTGCGACCTGCGCTTTTTATATCACGCGGTAATGTTGTTTACGACTTTGTCGTAGACGGTAACGGGATAGGCTTTCTCGATCTCGGCGAGCTTTTCGGAGTAACGCTCGGACACGATGTCGTCGCGGACGTCGGATGCCCAGCGCTCGAGACCGTCGCCGACATAGTAGATGATGTGCGTTCCGTTCTCGGCTTTTACGACCTCGCAGTCGCCGGCCTTGCGGGCGCTGTCGAAGCACCAGTCGTTGAACTCTTCAATCATCTGACCCTCGTAGACGCCTCTGTACAGACCGCCGACGGCGGACGAACCGGAGTCGTTCGAGTACTCATAGGCAAGGGTCGCAAACACATCCTCGGTCGCGCCGGCGTTCTTCCACTCCTCATAAACGCGCTCGGCTTCGGCTTTGGCGGCTTCGGCGTCGTCGTTGTATTCGGAATTCATAAAGTAGATGTGGCGGACGTCAACGGTCGGGTCTTCGTTGCGGGCCGGCTCGCTCACGAGCATATAGACGGTGTAGGCGGTGTTTGCAGTATCGTCGACAAGCTTTGTCTCGCCGACCTTAGCGCCGCCGAACGCCCACTCGGAGATCTCCTCTTCCGCGGTGTAAGCGACGTCGGTGCTGAGCGCGGCCGAAACGGCGGATTCGATCGAGGTGTCGATCTCCTCTTCGGTCTTGTCCTCGTCCGCGAACTTGCCCGATTCCTTCAGTATCGCGGTAAGCTCTGCGGCGAACGCGTCGGGGCTCGTTGCCGCGGCGAGGCGGTCGGCGTAGCCCTTCGCGGTCTCCGCGGTCATTCCGTCTTCGCCTTCGGCTACGTATGCGAAGCTGTAGTTGTAGTAGCCGACTGTCTGGTAGAGCTTCGGGTTCTCGGCGTAGCGCGAGTCGATCTCGCTCTGCGTCGGCTGGAAGGACTCAGTGAGCTGGTTCTCGTACTTAACGGCGAGGCGCGAGACCTTGAGCGCGCGGGCGATGTCGTCTGCCTTTACGCCGCGGCCGTAAGCGCTGTCCTGAATCTTCGAAACGTTTCTGTCGATAACGCCGATTTCGCTGTCGGAAAGCGTGACGCCGTTAGCGGTCGCCGCTTCGGCGAGCGTAACTATCTGCTTGACCTGGTTCTTAGTAGTTTCCGCGAAATAGTCAAACCACGTCTTGCCTTCCTCGACTTCCTGCGACTTGAGGCTTACGGCGGTGCTGAGTCCGATGTAATTGAGGTAGTCGCCGTAATAGTTGAGGAAGGAGTAGAGGTTCGAGTAGAAATAATACGTCATCTGCGCGTTGTCGATCTTGATGGTCGGGCCTTCCGCGGCGGTTGCGGCGCGAAGCGCGTCTCCGCTGTCGAGTTTCCTGTTATTGATGTTTGTCGCTACGATAAGTCCGACGAATACAAGCACAATCAGCGCCGCGACACCGACGCCTATCAGTATTTTTTTGCGTCTCTCTTTGTCTTTCGCTTCATCCTCGAGCTTTCTTTTATTGATGGACGCCTGCATCGAGGCTTTGCTGCGATCGCCCTTGCTCATGCCGTTTTTATATCCTTTCGATTTAAAATTACAATGAATTATACATCGCCGCGGTGAAGATCGTATGACGAAACCGCGAAAAAGCGCGCGCATCGGCGCTCGAAACAGTATATCACAATTATCGGCACCGTGCAAGTGTATTTTACACGGCGCCTCCGATAAATCTTAAATTTTGAAAAATAATGCTTGACAAAACCGAAGCTTTTTGATATAATAGCTGTCGCCGGTCAGACATAGCGGAATTGTGTAACGGTAGCACGACAGACTCTGACTCTGTTTGTTGGGGTTCGAATCCCTATTCCGCTGACGGTAAGAGACAGCCGATCCGAAAGGGTCGGCTGTTTTGCTTTTTGCCGTGCGCTTCGACGCGTGAACCGGCGGTGCTTGTATTGCCCGCTGCCGGTTTTTTTATGCAGCGCAGGCTTTTTCCGCGGCGGTTAATGTTAAGACGGCGCAGGTTTTGTCCGCAGCGCAATGTTTGGACAGCACGCAATTTATCCGCGGCCGGCGTATCGGCGGCGCGGACATTGCCGCAAACGCGCAGCGCCCGACCGATAAAAAGTTTTCGGCAGCAATACGTTGCGCGGCCGGCCGGCACAGGTTATAATATAAAAAACAGCTTATCGTAAAAGGAGGGCGTCGCTTGCCGACATTCGTATACGGTGCGTCCGGCACGGGCAAAAGCCGGTACGTCACCGACCGTCTGCGCGAAATCGCCGATGCGGGCGGCAGGGCCTACCTGCTTGTGCCGGAACAGTATGCCGTCATGCGCGAAGCGGAGCTCGCAAGGACGCTTCCCGCGTCGGCGCAGCTTTACATCGAGGTCGTCAACTTCACGCGGCTCGCCGACAAGGTTGCGCGCCGCTTCGGCGGGTTCTCCCGGAACCGCGCCTTCGGCTCCGCGCGCATATCAAGCGGCACGAAGACGCTGCTCATGTGGGGAGCGATCGAAAAAGTTGCGGCGGAGCTGACCGAATACGCCGAAGCCGCGGCCGAGACCGCGGCGGCGTCGGGCCGCTCGGCCGACGCGTTCGTCGCCGTTATGCTCGACGCGGTCCGCGAGTGCAAGCGCGGGCGCGTCACGCCGGACATGCTCGCGTCTGCCGCAGACGCCGTCGCGGCTGCGGGCAGCGAGAGCTCGCTCGCCGCGCGGCTGCGCGATCTGTCCGTCGTCTACGCCGCGTACGAGGAAGCCGCGCTCGCGTTCGGCTCCGATCCGGACGACGATATGGCGGCGCTCTCAGCCATGCTGTCGGGCAACGACTTTTTCGGCGGCTCGAGCGTCTTCGTCGACGCATTCAGCGGGTTTACCGCCGCGCAGTACAACGTGCTCGAATACATATTCGCGCAGGCGGACGATGTGACCGTCACATTCTGCTGTCCGCTTAAGCGCAGCGCCGCCGAGCCGCATTTCAGATATGTCCGCGAAACGGCCGACCGCCTGCGCTCGGTCGCCGCGTCGCTCGGCCAGCGCGTGCGCGAGGTGTCGCTGACGGTCGACCGCCGTCACGAGAGCTCACCCGCGCTCGCCTATCTGTCGCGCTGCGTCTGGAGCTACGGCGCGGCGCCGTATGATGGCGGCGGGGGCGAAGTCGCTGTCGTCAGATGCGCCGACGAATACGAGGAGTCGCGCGCGATCGCGCGTGAAATCGAGCTTGCGCTGCGGCGCGGGCTGCGCTGCCGCGAAATCGCCGTGGTGACGCGCACTCCGTCGCGCTACGACGGCGTGCTCGACGCGGAGCTCGAGCGGCGCGGCATACCGTGCTACTTCAGCCGCCGCGAAAGCGTCGCGGAGATGCCCGCAGCGTCGATGCTGCTGCGCGCTCTCGCCGTCAAAGCCGGCGGCTGGAGGCGCGAGGACGTGCTCGCCTACGTGCGCACCGGCTACTGCGGCGTAAACGACGACGACGCGGACGCATTCGAGAGGTATGTAAAGCGCTGGAACATAAGCCGCGCGAAGTTCCTCGAGCCCGAATGGACGATGAATCCCGACGGTTACGTCGAGGAGCTGACCGAAGCGGGCAAGGCGGAGCTTGCGCGCGTAAACGACGTAAAAAAGCGAATCTGCGACGGGCTCACAGCCTTTTTCGACCGCTTCGGCGCGAGCGCGAAGATGCCGCAGGCATGCGCCGCCTGTTATGAATTCCTCGTCGCGCGCGGCGTGCCGGACGCACTGCGGAAGGAGCACGACGAAGCCGCGGCGGAGGGCCGCCGTTCCGACGCGCAGCGCGCGGGGCAGCTCTGGGCGCACATCGTCTCCGCTCTCAACGTAATGGCGTCGACGCTGCCGGATACGGTCGTCGACGCGGCGCGCTGCGCGACGCTTCTACGCTGCGCGCTCGACGGCGAAAGTGTCGGCACGATACCGACCGGCGCCGACGAAGTCGTCATCGGCGACGCCGCGCTTCTGCGCGCCGACAACGTGAAGCTCTGCTGCGTCGCGGGCGTCACAGACGGCGATTTTCCCGCCGTCGACACAGACGACGGCTTCTTTTCCGACGCCGACAAGGCGGCGCTCGCCAAGCTCGGCGGGTTCGACGCGCTGGCGGGTCTCGGCGACGGCGCGGACAGCCGGCTGTCGCGCGAGCTGTTCCACTTCTACCGCGCGGTGTCGTGCGCGTCTGAGCGCGTCGTCATCAGTTATACCGATGCCGACGCGGGCGGCAGAGCGCGCAAGCCGTCCTCCGCCGTCGCGCGCGTGCTCGCAGTCGTGCCGGACGCCGACGTCTACGCCTACGGCCAGCTGCCGGACGAGGAGAAGATATGGTCGGTGTCGTCCGGCATATCGGCGTGGGGGCTCGAGCGCATACGGCGCGCTCCGTTCGCGCCTTCGTTGAAAGCGGCGCTCGAGGCGGCGGCGGAAAACGACGCGTCCGCGCGGCGTGTTCTTGCGCTCGCCGGAACGCCGATCGCACCGCCGGACGAGTCGCTCACGCCTGTGACGGCCGAACGGCTGTACGGCAGGCACGTCACGCTCTCGCCGTCCCGGCTCGACAGCTACATGAAATGCCGGCTCGGTTTTTACGCGCGGTATGTGCTGAAGCTGTCCGACGAGAAGGACGCGACGTTCGGATACGCCGACGCGGGCACGTTCATCCATCTTGTGCTCGAGCGGCTCATCTCGCGTTTCTGCTCGCCGCCGGAGCCGAAAAATCCGACCGACGAGGAGCTTGCGGCCGCCGCCGACGAAGCGGTCGGCGATTTTGTCGCGCGAGTCTGCCGCGGCTTGGGCAGCCGGTCAAACCGCGCGCGCCGCATATTCACGCGTCTGCGCGCATCCGCCGTCGCGTTTGCGCGCTCGATCTGCGACGAATTCTCGCGCAGCGGCTTTCTGCCCGAATATTTCGAGCTGCCGCTCGACCCGCGCGCGGACAGCGAGTCCGCGGTGCCGTCGCCGAAGCTGACGACGGACGACGGTCAGGCGCGCATCGACATCTACGGCAAGATCGACCGCCTCGACGTTATGCGCCGCGGCGACGCCGTTTATGTGCGCGTCGTCGACTACAAGACGGGCGGCAAGAACTTTAAGCCCGAGCGCGCGCTCGAGGACGATCTGCAGCTGCTCATCTACCTTTTCGCCGTATGGCGAGCGCCGAACGGCGCGTTCAGGCGCGCTCTCGCGCACGGCGCGCAGATCATCGTTCCGGCGGGAGCCGTGTATTTCACCGCAAAGCCGCCGGAGGTCACGCTCGCGCCCGGCGAGACGGACGCCGCCGCCAAGACGGTGAAGACGCTGTCGCGAAAAGGGCTTCTGCTCGACGACAAGGATATTATAAGCGCGCAGGAGCCGGAGCTGAAGGGCGAGTATATACCGGTCAAGGTGGCTAAAAACGGAGCGATATCAAGCGACTCGCTGCGGTCTCTCGCGGCCTTCGACGAAATGTGCGCCGAGGTTCAGCGCAGGCTGCGCGCGACCGCGACCGATATGCGCTCGGGCGACGCGCCGGCGTCGCCGTCAGACGAATGCGCGCACTGTCCGGGCCGCGCGATGTGCCGCAGGCAGTTCCGCTGACGAATCGAGATGCGCGGATGCGGGCTGACGCGGCACGGTGCAATTAAAAGCGAAATTAGCAAAAGACGTGCGGATAAAACCGCACGTCTTTTATATTCGCATTATACTATTCAGTCGTCTTCGCGGTCTTCGACGCGGCGTAGCGCCGCGACTATGTCGGAGTGGACGTGTCCCGTACGGCGCATCGACGCGTAAATGCGGGCGCTGTCCTCCTTCGTGTACGGCGGGTCGCCGTACCTGCGGCGGATCGTGTCCGCGCACGACGCGACAAAGTCAAAGCTTTCGGCTATCTGCGAGACGGTTTCGTTTATCGCAGTGCGCCCGTATCCGCGGCGCATCAGCTCCGCCGCGATCTTCGAGCGGCCGTATCCGCGCTCGGCAAGGCGCATCGCAACACGGCCGATCTGCTCATCCTCGTCGATGTATCCGCGTTCGTCAAGGTAGGCGGCCGCCGCGCGCGCGCAGGACGACGAATAGCCGCGCCGTATCAGGCGGCGCGTCATATCCGCCACGCTCGTATCGCCGCGCGTGATTATCGCGACGCCTGTTTTTATCGCGCGGTAAAGCTGCTCCGCCTCTTCGAGCTCTTTAACGCCGAAGGCGTCTATCTGCACGCCTTTTTCAAGCGTCATTCCCTGCTCGCGTAACGCAGCGTACTGTTCCGCACCGATCGTTTTTACGGTATTTTCGCCGCTCTCATCAGATTCGAAGCTGATTCTGACCGCGTCGCCCGCCATAATCGGCGTGACGCCCGTCACGGTATACAGCGGCATTTTATACCTCCGTGGTTATATTATTTTATCTGTCGTCGTCCAGATCGAGAAGCTTGATGTCGAGCTCTTCGTCCTCGTCGGCGTCGTCGATATCCGCGGCGCCTTCCCTCAGCGCCTCGTCGCCGCGCGCCTTTATCTTATCCTCTATCTCATTCATTAGCGCGGGGTTATCCTCGATGAACCTGCGCGCATTGTCCTTACCCTGACCGAGGCGCGAACCGCTATATGAGAACCACGAGCCGGATTTGTCGATTATGCCGAGCTCCGTACCGGTGTCGATGATTTCGCCGGATTTGGATATGCCCTTGCCGTACAGTATGTCGAACTCGGTCATCTTAAAGGGCGGCGCGACCTTGTTCTTGACGACCTTGCAGCGCACCCTGTTGCCGTAAATCTCGCCGCCGTCCTTAACAACGTCGACCTTGCGGATGTCGATTCTGACGGACGCGTAGAATTTAAGCGCGCGGCCGCCGGGCGTGACTTCGGGGCTGCCGTACACAACGCCGACCTTTTCGCGGAGCTGGTTAATGAATATGATTATCGTATTCGTCTTGTTGACCGCGCCGGACAGCTTGCGCAGCGCCTGGCTCATCAGGCGCGCCTGAAGACCGACATGGCTCGAGCCCATATCGCCCTCGATCTCCTGCTGCGGCACGAGCGCGGCGACGGAGTCGACGACGATGACGTCGATCGCACCCGAACGAACAAGCGCTTCGGCGACCTCAAGCGCCTGTTCGCCCGAGTCCGGCTGGCTGACAAGCAGGCTGTCTATGTTTACGCCGAGGTTGCGCGCGTAGATCGGGTCGATCGCGTGCTCGGCGTCAATAAAAGCGGCTTCGCCGCCGAGCTTCTGCGCTTCGGCGATGACGTGAAGCGCAAGCGTCGTTTTGCCCGAGCTTTCGGGTCCGTATATCTCGATAATCCGTCCGCGCGGCAGGCCGCCGACGCCGAGCGCAATGTCAAGGCCGAGCGAGCCTGTCGAAATGACGTCGACGTTCAGGTCCGGCGCTTCGCCCATTTTGATGATGGTTCCCTTGCCGAAGTCCTTTTCTATCTGGCTGATCGCCGTCGCAATGGCTTTCTTTCTTTCATCGGGATTTTCGACCTGAACCGGTACGACCGGCGCCTTTTTTGTCTGCTTAGCCACTATATTTATCCTGCCTTTCGCTGTATAAAACAAAGCGCTCCGGCGCGATGGCACGGTATAACCGCGTCGGACCGGCTGATCGCGGACGAACCGCGTCTGCGCGTTTATGCGAACAATATTTCGCATACTAATTATAGCTTATTTATCTCGCCCTGTCAATAGATACTTGATATTTTTTACAAAAAGCGTATAATAATATAATGAAAATTAGTATCCGGAGGATATGTTTGATATGAAAAAGCGCACTGCGCTTTTGATCGCCGCGGCGGGCGTCGCAGCCGCCGCGGCCGCTTATTTGTACGCCGGTAAAATGGCCGCCGACAAGACGCTGAAGCGCGTCAAAAGGGCGAAGCTCGACCTTAACGAGCAGTTCAGGGACATGCCGGCGCCGGCCGGTCCCGAAGCGATACGCCAGTACGAAAAAGCCGAAAAATGGGCGGCCGGATGCGACAAGCGGCTGCTGACCGAAACGACGCCGGACGGGCTTAAACTGTATGCCGATCTCTTCCCCGCCGCCGGATCGCACAAATGGGTGATCGCCGTACACGGCTATACCGGTGACGCGCACGATATGCTGCCGCAGGCATACGTCTTCAACCGCAAGGGCTACAACGTTCTGACGCCCGACAACCGCTCGCACGGGCGCTCCGACGGCGACCGCATCGGAATGGGTTACACGGACAAACTCGATATCCTGCGCTGGACGCACCGCGTAACAGAGGAAGACCCCGAGGCGACGATTATTTTATACGGCATCTCGATGGGCGCCGCCGCGGTCATGATGGCGGCGGGCGAGGAGCTCCCGCCCAACGTCGCCGCCGTGATCGAGGATTGCGGGTATACGAGCGTCTGGGACGAGTTCAACGGCGAAGTCGCGAAGCGATACAAGCACTTCGGCCTGCCACTGCTTGTGTCCGCCGACCTGATCAACTGGCGCAAGGGGGGCTACAGATTCCGTCAGGCGTCCGCCATCAACGCCGTGCGCAGGTCGAAGCTGCCGATTCTGTTAATCCACGGCGCGGAGGACACGTTCGTCCCGACCGATATGGTCTACGAGCTGTACGACGCTGCTCCCGGCGCAAAGGAGCTGCTCGTCGTGCCGGGGGCGGGTCACGCGGCGAGCCTTTTCGCAGCCCCGAAGCTCTACTGGAGCACGGTGTTCGGATTTTTGGCGCGCGTGGAGACCGACATCGAGACGGACGATGCCGAGGGCTCCGATGAAATCGAGTGGTCCGACGATGCCGATTGTACTGACGAACCCGTAAAGAATGACGAGGCTGCGGCAGCCGATGCCGTCACAGAGAATGACGATGGCGCACAGTCCGGAAAGTCCGATGATTCATGCGATGCCGCTGCTTCCGATGAAACCGTCGGGTCTGACGAACCGGCCGAACATGACGCAGGTACCGATTCCGTAAATACAGCCGGAGCCGACGCAGCCGGCGAGCCTGTCATAATCGACGCGCCGTTCACCGAACCCGACGAAGGCGGTGCCGATAGGTGAGCGGCCGTTCCGCAGTCGTCGCGATGTCGGGCGGCGTCGACAGCTCCGCCGCCGCGCTCCTTTTGCTGCGCGAGGGCTACCGCGTGCGCGGCGTGACGTTCGCGATGGGCGCGGTGCCGTCGGCCGACGCCGACGCCGCGGCTTCGGCGCGCCGCGTATGCGACGCGCTCGGCATAGAACACAGGACGGTCGATATATCGGAGCGGTTCGAGGAGAACGTGCTCAAGCCGTTCGAGCGCGCTTATGAAGAAGGGCGAACGCCGAACCCGTGCGTCCGCTGCAACAGATTCGTAAAGTTTGCGACGCTGGCGGAGTTCGCTGAGCCGGACGAGTACCTCGCCACCGGCCATTACGCGCGTATCCGCCGCTTCGGCGCCGGTTTCGCGCTGTCGGTCGCACGCTGCGCGGCCAAGGATCAGACGTACATGCTCTCGCGCGTCGGCGCGGAGCACCTCTCCCGCGCGCTTTTCCCACTCGGAGAGGTCGAAAGCAAGGCCGAGGTGCGCGAAATCGCGCGCAGCGCGGGACTCGGCGCAGCGGAGCGCAAGGATTCGCAGGACATCTGCTTCGTGCCCGACGGCGACTTTGCCGCGTGGCTCNNCACCGCGGGCAGGCGCGCTATACGCCCGGTCAGCGGAAGGGTCTCGGCATTTCGCTGCAGACGCCCGTGTATGTCATTCGCCGCGATGCGGCGGCGAACACAGTCGTCGTCGGCGCGGAGGACGAACTCTATTCGACGGCCGTGCGCGTATCCGGCGTCAACATGCTGGCGGAGCGGATACCCGACGCGCCGCTTTTCGCGAAGACGCGCTATACGCAGAAACTGACGCCCGTTACGGGCGTCGAGTTTACGGACGGCGGAGCTGTCGTGCGCTTCGGAGAGCCGGTCAGGGCGGCGGCACCGGGGCAGACGCTCGCGATTTATTCAAACGGCGACGTAGTGCTCGGCGCCGAAATCGAGGAGGCCGAACGCTGACGGCGCGGCAAAAAGGACGGGAAACGTGGACGATTATTTATTTGCAAGATCAAGGGCGATGATAGGCGAGGACGGCGTCGAGCGGATACGGCGTTCCTCGGTCGCAATATTCGGCGTCGGCGGCGTCGGGTCGTTTACGCTCGAAGCGCTCGCGCGGCTGGGCGTCGGGCGGTTTCTCATCATCGACGGCGACCGCGTCGCCGACTCCAACATAAACCGCCAGCTTTTAGCTACCGTTTATACAGTCGGGGAGTCAAAGGCAGGCGTCGCCGCGCGGCGCGTCCGCTCGATCAACCCCGACGCCGTCGTCGACGCGCGGGAACTTTTCGTCACCGCCGACAACGTGCCGGATCTCGCCGGCTACGACTGCGTCTGCGACGCCGTCGACTCGGTGACGGCGAAGCTCGCGATCATCATGGCCGCAAGGGCTGCGGGCGTGCCCGTCGTCACATGTATGGGCGCGGGCAACAAGCTCGATCCGACCGCGTTCCGCGTCGACGACATATCGCGCACGTCGGTCTGCCCGCTCGCACGCGTCATGCGCCGCGAGCTGAAGGCGCGCGGCATCGAGCGCGGCGTGCGCGCCGTTTACTCGACAGAGCCGCCGGCGGTCTCCGGATGCGGAGAGAACGATCCGAACAGGCGCTGCGTCCCCGCGAGCGTATCGTTCGTGCCGGGCGCGGCGGGGCTCGTCATGGCGTCCGAAGTGTATGCGATACTGACGCGCGGCGCGGG
>DBRA01000054.1:18296-18489 GCA_002305445.1 Clostridiales bacterium UBA1380
GTTTTTCTCATCTTTATGGCGCCGCTTACGCTTTCGTTTGGCCGTAATACGCGTTCGGGCCGTGCTTGCGGTAGAAATGCTTGCGGAGCAGATCCTCCTGCATGCGCGTCGCGCCGTTCGGCGCCGCCGTCAGAAGCTCGGTATGATACGCCATCATCGCAACCTGTTCGAGCACGACGGCCGCTTCGACCGA
>DBRA01000054.1:18499-32526 GCA_002305445.1 Clostridiales bacterium UBA1380
TCGTAGCTGATCGTGTTTTCTTTGCCCGTGAACGTCTCGACGATCACGGCGCCGGTGTTTTTCTCGTACTCGCCGGAAATCTCGTTGGGAGTCAGCTTGCGCGTGCAGGGAACGGATCCGCCGAAATAGTCGGCGTGCGTCGTGCCGTACGGCTTTATCGGCCTTCCCGCCTGCGCGAAGACGGTCGCCCACGGCGAATGCGTGTGCGTGACGCCGCCGATGCCGGGAAACGCCTTGTAAAGCTCGATGTGCGTCGGCGTGTCGGACGACGGCTTGTACTTGCCCTCGACGACGTTGCCGTCAAGGTCGACGACCGGCAGATCGGACGGCGAGAGCATCGAATATTCGACGCCAGACGGTTTGATCACGAACAGCCCCTTTTCCCTGTCGATGCCGCTGACGTTCCCCCATGTGAATGTCACGAGGTTGTATTTGACGAGCAGCATGTTTGCTTCCCAGACTTCTTCTTTCAGCTTTTCAAGCATATTTCGCTTCACCCTCCGATGATGGCATTATTTTTTATCGCTTTTTACCGGTCGTTCGACGATTTTTACAATTGCGGAATATTTCCCGCGCTTTTTATGCGTTTGTCTTGTTTGTGTCGATATTTGTCGTTTGTATAATTTGCGTGCCGGTTTTTCGGCATGTGACTAATTGACAAAGTCGAACTCGAAATCGTACATGCGGACGGTGCAGCCGTCGGTGCAGCCGGCTTCGCGCAGCCGATCGATGACGCCGGATTTGCGCAGCACACGGTCGAAGAAGCCGAGCGATTCGCGGTCGTCGAAGTTGACCTGCCCCATGAGATTGTAAAGCCACTCGGCTTCGACGACAAATGCTCCGTCCGGCGCGCGCGATATCTCGACGGCGTGGTCGTCCTTCGGCACGGCAAGCTCCTCGGGTGTGATTTCGGGTTCGTACACCTTGACGGGCGGCAGCGTGCGCAGCATAACTTCAACAGCTTCGATAAGCTCAGGTATTCCCTTGCCGGTCGCGGCGCTGATATAGAAGAGCTGCCAGCCGCGGTTCTCGACCTCGCGTTCAAAGCTTGCGAGCAGCTCGCGGTCTTCCGTTATCGCGTCGGCCTTGTTCGCCGCGATGATGCGCGGACGCTCCGCAAGCTCCCCGGAGAAGCGGTACAGCTCCTCGTCGATGACGATCAGGTCGTCCCTCGGCGCGCGGCCTTCAGCGCACGACACATCGACGACCTGTATGAGCAGGCGGCAGCGCTCGATATGGCGCAGAAACTCATGGCCGAGCCCGGCGCCCTCCGCCGCGCCTTCGATGAGCCCCGGTATGTCCGCCATGACGAACGAACGGCCCTCTCCCGCCGTCACGACGCCGAGGTTCGGCGACAGCGTCGTAAAGTGGTACTCTGCGATTTTCGGACGCGCCGCGGAACACGCCGCCAAAAGCGACGATTTGCCCGCGCTCGGCAGTCCCACAAGGCCGACGTCGGCTATCATCTTGAGCTCGAGGCGAAGGTTGCGCTCCTCGCCCTTCGCGCCCGATTTGGCAAAGCGCGGTATCTGGCGCGTCGGCGTCGCGAAGTGGCGGTTGCCCCAGCCGCCGCGCCCGCCGCGGCAGCATACCCACTCGTCGCAGCCGGACATATCCTTGAGGATAAGGCCGGTGTCGGCGTCGTAAATCACGGTTCCGGGCGGAACCTTTATCGTGACGGACTGCCCGTTTTTACCGTGGAACTTAGATCCCGCGCCGTTGCCGCCCGCCTCGGCCACAAACTTGCGCTTATATCTGAATGCGAGCAGCGTGTTCGCGCCTTCGTCTATCTTGAATATTATGTCGCCGCCGCGGCCGCCGTCGCCGCCGTCCGGCCCGCCGTGCGAAACATATTTTTCGCGGCGGAACGAGACCGCGCCGTTGCCGCCGTCTCCGGCCCTGACATATATATTGATTCTGTCTATAAACATTTATCTGATCCTTCCGGTATGATTCAGTCGATGACTTCAAGGCTGATGCAGTAGCCCAGAGCGTAGAAATTCGGCAGCCGCAGGTAGATCGGCGAGCCGACAGACATCTCGAAGCCGCCGATGTTATACGAAGCGGCACCGATCGCGGCCGTCGCCTCGACCGTGATGTACATATCCGAGCGCCCGGGGTAGTCGCTCACCACCTGCACCCCTTCTATTATGTCCGTTCCGCGCCAGATGCTGTCCCTGTACTCGTATGCCGTCACGACGCCGAGGTCGTACAGCCTGACGGATTCGGTGACGCGGTCGCCGACGCTGACGCAGCCGGTGAACTCGTCGCGTATGTTTTTGCACTCGACGACGTATCTGACTCTGTGCGTCTCGGGCGCAGCGGACGCGGACGCCTTCGCGGCGAACCAGTACACGCCGGCGGCCGCCGCAGCAAGCAGCGCGAGTATGATCAGCGCGTCGAGCAGATTGAATGTCGGAGCTGTTTTCTGCTTATTCATACACGGTCATCCGTCCTTTCCTGTATCACCGCCGCGGGATTTAATTTACGCATCTCGCTTTAATATATCTGGTCGTCCTGCTCGCGGTGCTTCTCCTCCGCACGTACGACGCGGACAGCCGCCGCGCCGAGCGCCGCTGTCAGCCAGAAAAACATATACACGCGGTTGTTATACCATACATAATCCACCGAACCGTGGCCGAGCATCGCGAGCACCGCGGCCGCCGAGCTCGCGATGACGAGCCTGTCCGAGCGCTGCGCCGTCTTCCGCCGAAGTCCCGTGAAGCACATCTGGTAGAAAATAAATATAAACACAGCGAAAACGATAAGTCCCGGCGCGCCGAAGCTTATGACGAGCTGCATGAAGAGATTGTGGCTGTGCGCCGGAGCGCCCGTTACGCCTGACGACGAATACGCCGGGTAAAGCGCGGCGAACGAGCCCTCTCCGAGCCCGACGCCGCAGAACCAACGGTCAGCCGCCATCCTTAAGCTGTCGCGCCAGACGAGCAGCCGGTAGACGGTGGACGAGTCGGCGAGGCTGCCGATGCTCGAAAACCGCTCGACGACAGTCGCCGGCAAAAGCTCCGGCGCGAGCAATATGCATCCGGCGGCGAGCAGCAGATACCATATCGCGTTTTCGGACAGCACGAGCAGCCAGAACACGGCGGCGCACAAAAATCCGAGCCATGCGCCGCGCGACCATGTGAGCATAAGGCAGAGAAGCGTTACGGCGAGCGACGTAAAGCGCGCCACGGCTCCGGCGGAACCGGCCGCGCGCTCTTTTCTGACAAGCGCGGCGGCTGCGAACGGCGCTGCCATCGCGAGGTATGTCGCGAGCATGTTGGGGTTCTCGAACGCGGCGGCGGCGCGCGATGTTATGTCGCCGAAAAGCGTAGCGTCGAGCCAGCCGCCCGACGACGGGTTTATGAAATAGTCGGCCGCGCCCCAAAGCGACGTCAGCGAGACGCCGAGCGCGATTGCGGCGGCGCAGCGGTTTATCTGCGCCCTCGTGCGCAGCGAGGCTGCGCAGAGGAACCAGCCGGACAGGAACACGAGCCACACGAACGCAGTCTTCATCGCCGACGACGGGTCGACCGCGACGACGCCGCCGAGCGCGGCGACGCACGCGAACGCGAACACAGCGAGATCGATAAGCTCAAAGCTTACCGCGCGCTTGCCGCGCAGCCATTTTAAAATATAGCAGGCGTCGACGTAGACGAGCAGCGCTCCGAGCCGGACGGTGGGCAGAAACGGCACGCAGAAAAATACGGCGGCGACGCCCACTTCCGGAACGCGCGCGAACAGCGCGGCGGCGGCGGCAAAGAGCAGCACAGCCGGTATATACAGCGGGGGAAGCGCATACGTCAGGATGCCGGCGAGCATTCCGGCGACGAACGCGACGTTGGAGCGGCCGCGACGGCGCTCCTCCGCACGAAGCGCAGCGATGTTCTCACGCCTGATGCCGAGAGCGCGCGAACAGAAGCGGTCGAGCATCGAGCCGTCGAGCATGCTGTCGGCGAGAGTCTTTTTCGAGAAAAGCAGCGGCAGCGACGCCAGCACCGTCGTGAGCCCGATATATACGGTTTCGTAGTCGATGCCGTCCGAAAGCGACGGCACGAGCGAAGCGATGAACTCCGCGGCGGCGGTGTAAAAACCGAACGCGAGAAGGAACACGCCGTAAACGGCAAGACGACACATCAGCGCGTATCTGCACAGTCTGTCGAACGCGTTGCAGATATACGACGCTTCAAACGCGCGCGCGACCGTGTTTTTGATCGACAGCGACACTCTCTTCGCCTGCGGGCCGAAGCTGAGCGTCCCTGCAAGCGCGCTTTCGGCGAATGCGTCGTCGAGGGTGCCGTAGGAGCTGAAAATACTGCCGAAGAAGCCGTTCGCGAGCTTTTTCCGCAGGTAGCGCGACGCTCTGCTCGCGGCGCCGGCGATCACGCTCGACGACGCTGCACCGGTGTTTTTCGGCATCAATCTCATCTCCTTCCGCGGTTTATCAGGCGATATATGGTAAAACTATGTGTCAGATTGTGTATCGGTGTGCGCGGCGGCAGAACGTTTTTACGGCGTTACGGTTAGCTTTGCGGCGGCTCGGCACCGCCGTCCTTGGCGTCGGCTTTACCGTCTCCGGCGATCAGATCCGGACGCAGGCGGCGGGTCAGCTCGAGCGCGCGCTCGCGCCGCCACGCGTCGACCTTGCCGTGGTCGCCGGACAGCAGTATCTCCGGCACGGCGAGCCCGCGGAAGACAGGCGGGCGCGTATACTGCGGAAACTCGAGCAGCCCCGATGCGACGCTCTCGCACTCGTAGCACTCCGGCGCGGCCAGCACGCCGTCGCACAGCCTTGCCACGGCGTCGACCAGTATGCAGGCGGGCAGCTCGCCGCCCGTCACGACGTAGTCGCCGATAGATATTTCCTCGTCGACGCACAGGTCGATCGCGCGCTGGTCTATGCCCTCGTAGTGCCCGCAGAGGATGATAAGTCTGTCATAGGTGGCGAGCCGCTTCACAACGGCGTGGTTGAGCAGCGTGCCTTTCGGCGACATATACACGACTCTGCGCGTCCCTTCGGCCATCGCCATGACCGCTTCGCAGCAGTCCACGACAGCCTGCGGCCCCATCAGCATCCCGCGCCCGCCGCCGTACGGCGTGTCGTCGACGCGGCGGCGCTTGTCTGCCGACCAGTCGCGGATGTTGTGCGCGTAGACCTCGATGCGCCCGCTTTCCCTCGCGCGCCCGATTATGGATTCGGACAGCACGGTGTCGACGAGCGCGGGAAACAGCGTGAGGATATCAAAGCGCATTACAGCAGTCCCTCGATCGGACGGATGCGGACGGCGTCGTCGTCGACCGAGACAATAAATTCCGGCACAGCGGGCACAAGCGCCTCCGTCCCGTCGGACTTTTTGATCACATAGATATCGGACGCGCCGCGGTTGATAACGTCGGCAAGCTCTCCGATCGTCTCTCCCGTATCGGCATGGATTACGGGCAGGCCGATAAGGTCGGTGATGAAGCGCGAACCCTCGGGCAGCGGCACATCCTCGCGGCGGCAGTAAAGCGTACGCCCCTTGAGCGGTACGGCCGCGTCGAGGCTGTCCACGCCCTCGAGCGTCAGCAGTATCGCCGAGCCGTGCGGCGCGGACGATGCGACCTTGTATTCGGTGTAGCCGCCGTCTTTTTCGATATAGACCTTTTCGAGCGACAGGAAAACGTCCTCGTCGTCGCACCAGTGCTCGGCGCGAAGCGCGCCTTTGACGCCGTGCGTATTGTTGACGCGTCCGCATTCGAGATAATTACGCATATATGTTAAAGCTCCGCTGTTATATTTTTAATTCGGGGCGGTGCGCGGCAGATGAGGCGCGGCCCGGTTATTGCGCATCGGCGGAAAGATTTCCGCATAGATGCGATATAAAGACAATTATTGTATATTATAACACATAGTGCGAAAATAATCAACAAGCGGGGCCGAACGGCGCCCGAAACGCTTTGATTTCGCGGGAAAATCCGCTCTGCTATTGAAATAATATCAATAAAGTGATATAATTTACAGGTTGAACCGCATATTTAAAGAGTTTTGAGGTAAGGAGCAAACGATGGTCCACGATATCATTTCATTCATCACGGAGCGCGACCCCGAAATAGGTGCCGCCATTAACGCCGAACTTGCACGCCAGCAGAGAGGGCTTGAGCTCATAGCCAGCGAAAACTTCGTGTCCGAAGCAGTCATGCTCGCAATGGGCACGCCTCTCACAAACAAATATGCAGAAGGCTACCCGGGAAAACGCTACTACGGCGGCTGCGAATGCGTGGACGTCGTCGAAAACCTTGCGATCGAGCGCGCATGCAAGCTGTTCGGCTGCAGCTTCGCGAACGTACAGCCCCACTCCGGCGCGCAGGCGAACACCGCCGTCTACGTCGGCCTTCTGAAGCCCGGCGACACAGTAATGGGCATGTCCCTCGCGCACGGCGGCCATCTGACCCACGGCAGCCCTGTCAACTTCTCCGGTCTTTATTATAACTTCGTGCCCTACGGCGTCGACGAAAAGGGCTTCATCGACTACGACGCGCTCGAGGCAAATGCGAAGGAGTGCAGGCCGAAGCTGATCGTCGCAGGCGCGTCTGCGTATCCGCGCGTCATCGACTTCGAGCGCATCGGCGCGATCGCAAAGAGCGTCGGCGCGTATTTCATGGTCGATATGGCGCACATCGCCGGCCTTGTCGCCGCAGGGCTTCATCCGTCTCCGCTGCCCTACGCCGACGTCGTCACGACGACGACGCACAAGACGCTTCGCGGTCCGCGCGGCGGCATGATCCTCTGCAACGACCCCGAAATCGCGAAGCTCGTCAACAAGGCGATATTCCCCGGCACGCAGGGCGGTCCGCTCGAGCACATCATCGCCGCGAAGGCCGTCAGCTTCGGCGAGGCGCTTCGCCCCGAATTCAAGGAATATCAGCGCCGCATAGTCGAAAACGCGTCGGTGCTGGCGCAGTCGCTGCTCGCCGAGGGCTTCGACCTTGTGTCCGGCGGTACGGACAACCACCTGATGCTGCTTGACCTGCGCCCGTTCTCTATCACCGGCAAGGAGTTCGAGCACCGCCTCGACGAGGTGTACATCACCGTCAACAAGAACGCGATTCCGAACGACCCAGAGAAGCCGTTCGTCACGAGCGGAATCCGCGTCGGCACGCCCGCCGTCACATCCCGCGGACTCGGCACCGACGATATGCGCGTGCTCGCGTCTCTGATGGCGCGCACCGCGAAGGACTTCCCGAACAGCGCCGACGAGGTCAGAGCCGCCGTCAGCGCAATCGCGGCGAAGTATCCGCTGTATAAATAAACACAAGTTAACCACAGGCGATATTTCGGTCTCTTTCATGCATAAATATTCGCAGGCGGCGAACACCGTCCGCGAACTGGAGGTTTACCCATCGTATGATTGACGACCTCAATATGTACAGGGCGTTTCTCGCCGTCGCAAAGGCCGGTTCGGTTTCGGCGGCGGCGAGAGCGCTGTTTGTTTCGCAGCCGGCGCTGTCGGCGCAGATATCGCGGCTCGAAGCCGCGCTCGGCGTCAAGCTGTTCTTCCGCTCGAGCCGCGGCGTCTCGCTCACGTACGAGGGCGAGCTGTGCCGCAGCTACGTCGAGCGCGCCGCCGCCTTTCTCGAGGCGGGCGAGGATGAGCTGCGCGACATCGCGGGGCTTCGTTCCGGCCGCATGCGCATAGGCGCATCCGACATGACGCTGCGCTTTTATCTGCTCGACCGGCTCGAACGATTCCGCGACCTCTACCCTAACGTCAGACTGTCGGTCACCAACGCTCCGACTCCGCGCACGCTCGATGCGCTGCGCGGCGGAGGTCTCGATTTCGGCGTCGTGACCGATTCCGGTTCGCTCTCGGCGGAAAACAACGACCTTGAGCTGCTGCCGGTTCGCGAGATCCGTGACGTCTTCGTCGCGAGAACCGACGTGGCGGCCAAGTATTTCGGCGGCAGCGCCGAAATCGACGCGAGCGCGCTTTCGCGCGCTCCGCTCATCATGCTCGAGGGCGATACGTCGACGAAGAGCTACGTGATGCGCGCGCTGTCCGCAAGCGCGCCCGGCTGCGATTTTTCTCCCGCGATCGAGCTTGCGACGAGCGACCTCGTCCTCGAGTTCGCGAAGCGCGGGATGGGCGTCGCGTCAATCGTGCGCGATTTCGCCGACGGCGCGATAAGCTGCGGCGACGTCGTCGAGCTTGACCTGCGGCCGCGGATACCGCCGCGGCGGATGGTTGTCGCCTATCTTAAGGCTTCGCCGCTGCCGGCCGCGGCAAAGCGCTTTATAGAGCTTTGCGCGGGTGATTTTTCGTCGACAGCACGATAATATTTCATTATTTTTTACCTTTGCCTTATATGAACCGGTTTTCTGCGGTTGCATATAATAATAACGCGTTTTTATGCGCCTGACTTATATGCCTTGTATTTACGGCTGATTATCTACCGGCGCGGCACAACCGCGCCGAAATACGGAGTTATCAATGCTTGCAGTTTTTGACAGCGGTCTCGGCGGCCTGACCGCGCTGAGGGAGCTTCGCAGAATCGTTCCTGAAGCCGACATCGTCTATTTCGGTGACACGGGGCGCGTGCCGTACGGTTCGCGTTCGCGCGATACGATAATACGCTTTTCGCGTCAGGATATGCGCTTTCTTTCGTCGGTGACCGGCGGAGCGCCGGACGCGGTGCTCGTCGCGTGCGGCACCGTTTCTTCGACCGCGCTCGACGAGCTGAGGAAGGAAACGCACTCGCCGCTCATCGGCGTCGTCGAAGACGCCGCGAAAGCCGCGGCCGCCGCCACGCGGAACGGCGTCGTCGCCGTGCTCGGCACGAGTGCGACGGTCACCTCCGGTGCGTTCGGTCACGCGATAAAGGCCGTCGACCCTAAGATCAGAGTCATACAGCAGGCGTGTCCGCTGTTTGTGCCGCTCGTCGAAAACGGCTTCGTCGATGCGGACGACGAAATCACGAAAGCGGCCGTAAAACGGTATCTCGATCCGGTCGCAGCTGTCGGCCCCGACACCGTGATACTCGGGTGCACGCACTTCCCTATCATAGCTGACGCGATCCGCGACGCGCTGCCGCGCGGCGTCCGCCTTATAAACAGCGGTGCGGAAGCGGCTAAATCGGCCGCGGCATACGCCAAAAAAGAAAGCGGCCGTGTTAAGTACTATGTCAGCGACGCGCCGGGCAGTTTCGGGGACGTAGCTCGCATTTTCCTCGGCACGCAGATCGACGGCGACGTCGAAGTGGTCGACATCGATAAGTATTAAGCGCAGCGGAGCGATTTTTATGCATCCGCATAATAAGACGCGTGCATAAATTGTTTCGGGCTCCGCCTAAAATAACGAAAGGGACGCGATTAATTGACGGACGACATCACGCCCGGCCGATACAGGCATTATAAGGGCAACGAATACGAGGTGCTCTTCACCGCGATCCACAGCGAAACGCTTGAACCGATGGTCGTGTATCGGGCGCTTTACGGCGACGGAAAGGTGTGGGTGCGCCCCGCATCGATGTGGCGCGACACGGTCGCACCCGGCATAACGCGGTTTACTCCGATAAACGCAAATAATTTACCGAAGGATGATAAAGATATGGAAAGATTAACGGGTACAAGATCGATCGGCATTCGCGCGCCGATAATCCGCGCCGGCGACGACATCGCGAAAATTGTCGCCGACAGCGTCATCGCCGCGTGCGATTCGGAAAATATCAAGCTTAACGACCGCGACGTCGTCGCCGTTACCGAAGCCGTCGTCGGACGCGCCCAGGGCAACTACGCGACGGTGGATCAGATCGCAACCGATGTAAAAGCAAAGTTTCCGTCCGGCGAAGCGGGCGTGATTTTCCCGATTCTCTCCCGCAACCGCTTTGCGATCTGCCTCCGGGGCATCGCGAAGGGTCTTCGTAAAATAACGCTCATGCTGTCCTATCCGTCAGACGAAGTCGGCAACCACCTGATCGACCTCGACACGCTCGACGAAGCGAACGTAAATCCGTACTCCGACGTTCTCAGCGAAGCAAAATGGCGGGAGCTTTTCGGCGTCCGCCTGCATCCGTTTACGGGCGTAGACTACATCGACTACTACCGCAAGCTGATCGAAGAGTGCGGCTGCGAATGCGAGATCATACTCGCCAACAACTGCCGCGCGATCCTCGATTACAAAAAGGACGTCCTTTGCTGCGACATACACACTAACGCCCGCACGAAGCGTCTTCTCAAGGCCGCCGGCGCGCGCACCGTGCTCGGACTCGACGACCTGATGACCGCTCCGGTCGACGGGTCGGGTTATAACGAGCAGTACGGCCTGCTCGGTTCGAATAAGGCGACAGAGACGACCGTCAAGCTTTTCCCGCGCGACTGCATGCCCATCGTCGAAAAGATTCAGAAACTGCTCGGCGAATACAGCGGCAAAAAGATCGAGGTCATGGTCTACGGTGACGGCGCGTTTAAGGATCCGGTCGGCGAGATATGGGAGCTTGCGGACCCGGTCGTCAGCCCCGCCTACACGGAGGGACTCGAGGGCCAGCCGAACGAGATAAAGCTCAAATACATCGCCGACAACGATTTTGCGACCCTTACCGGCGAAGCGCTTAAAAACGCCGTCACGGACTTCATACGCAACAAGGAGAAGGACCTCGTCGGCAACATGCTGTCGCAGGGCACGACGCCGCGCCGGCTGACCGACCTTATCGGCTCGCTTTGCGATCTGACGTCCGGCAGCGGCGACAAGGGCACGCCGATCGTGCTCGTTCAGGGTTATTTCGACAGTTACGCAAAATAATTACAGGGGATAGGATTCACACCGTTTAATATAATCAAACAAAAAGGCGATGTCGCCGGAAACGGGGCATTTATGCGTATAATTATTCTCACATGTAACACAGGTCAGGGGCATAACAGCGCCGCCCGCGCATTGTTTGAAGAATTTACGCGCCGCGGCGCCGATGTCGAGGTGCACGACACGCTCGCCTTCGGCAGCGAGTTTGCGTCGGAGGTAGTCGCGGGAGCGCTCGTCAAGGTCGCGGTAAACATGCCCCGCGCCTTCGGCTTTATGTACGGGGCCGCGGAACTCATAAGCTCGGACAAGCTGAAGTCGCCTGTTTACCTCGCCAACGCGATGTACGCCGACAACCTGCAGCAATATCTCGACGAAAACGGGTTCGACGCCGCCGTCTGTCCGCATCTCTTCCCCGCCGAGGCGCTGACGTTTCTGAAACGCCGCCGCGGTCTTGAGATGCGCTGTTATTACGTTTCGACGGATTACGCCTGCATACCGTTTCTCGAGGAAACCGATATGGACCTGACGTTCATACCGGACGAATCGCTGAAGCGCACCTTTACGGAGCGCGGAATGCCGGAGGATAAGCTTTTCGTTTCGGGCATTCCGGTCGCGTCGTCGTTCCGCGCGCATCTGTCGCGGTCCGAAGCGCGCGCGGAGACGGGCATCCCGATGTCCTCGCGCGCCTACCTCGTCATGACGGGCGGAGAGGGATGCGGCAACCCGATCGCGATCACGGAGAGCATACTGAAGCGCGACGGCGGCGATGTCCGCGTAGCGGTGCTTCCCGGCCGCAACGCGGCGCTGATGCGATCGCTCGAGGAGCGGTTCGGCGGCGACGAGCGCGTGATGCTCGTCAGCTTCACAGACAGGGTCCCCGTCTGGATGGACGCCTGCGACGTCCTGCTCACAAAGCCCGGCGGCATATCGAGCACCGAGGGCGCTGTGCACGGTATTCCGATTATACATACGGCGCCGATACCCGGCGTCGAGACTCAGAACGCCCGGTTTTTCTCCGAGCGCGGTATGTCCGTGCTCGCCGGCGATGAGGATAACACCGCCGAAAACGCGTATCGCCTTGCGACGGACGAGGGTGCGCGGCGGCGCATGATCGAGGCGCAGCGACAGTACGTGCCCGCCGACCCGGCGAAGACGATTGCGGATCTTATATTAGGTTGAATATATAAAACCGGCGGTATGATTTTAGTCATGCCGCCGGTTTTTTACTCTCATTATCTATGGAGCGAATACATCATTATAAGAGGAAATCTCGTCAATGAAACGACGGAATTACTTCTTCTCCTGCCCGGCTCCCTTGTCTTCCGCCGATTCTGCCGGCTGCTCGGCTTTTTTGCGTCTGCCGCGTCTGCTGTGGGACGTCTTTTTCTGTTCGGCTTTTTCGACCGCCGTCTCCGATGCCGCGGGCTGAGCTTTTGTCGGCTCGGGCTTCATCTCTTCCTTCGGCATCTCCGCTTTTGGCTTGTCGGAGCTTTCCTGCGTTTTCTTTTGCTTCGTCTTTCTCTCTGCCGCCGCCTTCTTCTCCTGCGCTTTCTCTTCGGACTTTGTCTGCGTCTGCTTTGCCGCGGCATCATCGGTCTTCTGCTGCTGCTTCTTCGTCGTCTGAGCTTTCGACTTTTCGGACTTCGCGGGTTCAGGCTGTTCCGTCTTGTTAACGTCCGGTGCAGCCGCATCCGCTTCTTTCGCGGCGGACTGCTTCGCCTTCGGCTGCTCTTTCTTTTCGGCAGCTTTGCCTGATGCGGACTTCTGCTGATCGCCGTTTTCTGAAGCGGCTTTCTTTCTGCCGCGTCTGCCGCGCGACGACGTCTTTTTCTGCTCCGGCTTTGCCGCTTCCGTTTCGGCCGGTGCTGCGCCTTCAAGCTTTACGTCCGCGGCAGCGGTCTGCGACTCGCTTCCCGCCGCTTCACCGGCATCTTCAGCCGACGCCGCGTTTTCGGGTTTGTTATCGACGGACCCGGTCGGCACCTTGCCTTCAGATTCGGCTTCGGTTGTATCGACAGGTGCTTCAACTTCATGTTTTACTTCGGCCGCGGTATCCGCCGGCTTTGCATCGTCCGGCGACACGGCTGCGCCGGTCTCGACGCGATGCGCCCCAACAGCCGCGGCGGCGGCGTCGACCGCTTCGCCGGCGGCTTTTATGATTTCGCTCGCCTCTTTCTCTTCCGCCTTTGCAAGCGTTACTTCCGGCGTTTCATCGGGCTCTATGGGCATCGCGTCGGAATCGAAGCGGCGGTAGCGGACCGCGCGAACCGGCGACTGCGCTACACTGTATGGTCTTTCCGTGACCTCGACGGGCACCGGATCGGCTACCGGCTTCGGAATGAAGTTCGTAAAATCTGTTCGCCTGCGCAGTGACGATATCGAGCGCGGGCCTATAATGACGGGTGCGGTCTCGAACACCTTTGCTTCCGTCGCGTGTGTGTCTGTCTGTTCCGCGACGCGCTGTTCGGCGCGTTCGGGAAGCGGCTGCGGCGTCGGTATCGGGGGCGCCGTGACCTGCAGCTGCTCGATTTCATCAACCGCGCCGGCGGTTTCGGGTTCTGCGTCAGCTTCGGGTGCTGTCGCCTCGGGAACAATGTCGGCGTCCGCATCGATGTGCACTGTTTCAACAGGCACTGCCTCGACCGGTACCGGTTCGGGCTGCACGGATGCGACCGGCGCTGTTTCAAAAGGCTCCGCTTCAGCCGGCACAGCTTCAACATGCGCGGGTTCGTCCGCCGGATGCTCTGTCGATACGGCGGGAGCGACCTTCATCGCACCGGCGGCCGGCTTGACAGTCGTTGCGGTGCGGCGCGGACGCGGCTTGTTTTCGCCCGTGATTTCGTCGACCGCATGCGGCAGAACGCCGTCTTTGACTCGGACATAAATCTGATTGAAGTTCTTGCCGACGACGGAGCGCATGTCGAAGTAGCCGAGCGAGCGTATCAGGTTGGAAAGACGGGCAAACTTGTAATTGCGGACGTCGAAGTCGGGCAGGCGCTTTATCAGGATGTTGCCGATCTCGCCGAGCGAGCACCAGCCGTCGTCGTCGGATGCGTCGTCGACGATCTGCGCGATCTGGCGTCCGATTTCCGCGAGCGGTGCGACGGGGCCGCCGGGCTCGACCTTCGCTTCGGCAAGCGACGAGCCCTGCGCGATGAGGTCCAGATATTTGAACTTGTTGCATGCGCTTTTAAACGCCGTAGGCGTCATGCGCGCACCCATGCCGATAACGGTCATGCCGGATTCGCGCAGGCG
>DBRA01000054.1:32670-38123 GCA_002305445.1 Clostridiales bacterium UBA1380
ACGTATTTTGCCGATATATTGTCCGCGTCTATCAAGACAGCGAAACGTTTTTCTGATCCCATTATTTTCTCCGGTTAATTAAATTGATGTAGGATTGCTAAAAGCCGCGCAATATGCGCGCTTTTTTGATGCACAGGCAGCCGCGCCGCTACAGTTCGACAAGCTCGCAGCCGCGCTCGACATGGCAGAGGAAGGCGCGGCAGTCGAAAGGGGCGGTGATTTTCACCTGTTCGAGCAGCGCATCTCCGATCGATTCGACGATTGCGCCGTTTTCAACGGCGTTTATGACCGCGAAGTTCTCCCCCGCTCCCTCTCCCGTATACTTGACGTATGATTCCTTCGCCGCCCACAGCGCGAAGAAGTCGCCGCCGCCGGCGACGAAATCGGCCTCGCGCCGCGTGAAAAAGCGCTTAGCGATACCGTATGTGTCGCAGTCCGGCACGACCGCCTGCACATCGAAGCCGACCTCCGCGTCGGATACGGCGCACGCCCAGACGGACGAGCCCTTGTAGTCCGTATGCGACACCGAAAAGAATATCCCCTCGTCGTCCCGCAGACGCGGCTTGCCGCCGTCGGGCCGCAGTATCACACGCCCGCGGCGGGCGCCCGTAAACGCTTCGACGCAGGCAATCACGTCTGCGTCGGAGCCGCGCGGTGCCGGTTTATCCGATATGCGATAATATATCCTCGTCACGCTATGCCGCGCTTTGCGAGGTACTCGACGGCGTCGCGGACGGTGCGGAGCTTGCGGAGGTCGCGCGTCGGTATCTCGGCGTTGTATTTTTCTTCTATCGCGCAGACGATGTTCACGATATCGAAAGAGTTGAGCTTAAGGTCCTTGATGAAATCGGTGTCGATCGTTATGTCGCGCCGGCCGGTAACTTTGGTGATTATATCTTTTAATACCTGAAACATACCCATCTTCGAGTCCTTCTTATTATTGACAGTTATTCGCGGTGTGATGCCGCCGTCAGCGCTTGATTTTCTTTGTCGCCGTCTTCGGGAATTCGGTTTCGCGTATGTTGACCACCCTTATCTGCTTGAACGGCGGCAGCGACTCGTTGACGCGGTCGATCTCACGCTGCAGCTGCTCGAGTATCTCGTATGACGACATGCCGGCTGTCGCGGCCGGATCGGGGTAGATCGTCACGGCGGGGACGACGTCGTCGGCCTCCGCGCCCGTCGGCGAGGCGTACACCATCGATTCGCCGACCGACGGCAGGCTGTTGATGTAGCCCTCAAGTTCCTCGGGCGACACCTTCTTGCCGTTCTTTAAGACTATGACGTTCTTCTTGCGCCCCGTGATCCACAGAAATCCGCGCGAGTCTATTTTACCGAGGTCGCCCGTGCAGTACCAGCCGTCTTCGAACGATTCGCGCGTCAGCTCCTCGTCGTTGTAATAGCCCGACATAAGGCTTTCGCCGCGGACGAGTATCTCGCCGTCGCGCAGCTTGATCTCGTACGACGGCAGAACGGGGCCTACGGAGCCGATGCAGTTGTATTTGTTGCGGTTGACGGCGACGAGCGGCGAGCATTCGGTTATTCCGTACCCCTGAAGCACGGTGATGTTGAAAGCGGTCAGCGCCTTCGCCGTCTGCTCGGAGAGATGCGCGCCGCCGCTGATTACCAGCTCAAGGTGCGGGAACGTGTTCATCTTCGCTTCGCTGAACGCGTTTTCGCGCTCCGAATGCTTGAACATGCTCATCAGCGTTCCGCGCTTCAGCGCGGCGGCGTCGCCCATGGCGGCCGTCATGGTGCGGCAGATGAGGTCGGTTATAAGCGGGACGGACATTACCGCCTGCGGGGAGAACATCTTCATATCGCGCATCATGTGCTTGATGTTACCGGCAAGACACACCTCGTTTCCTCTGACAAGGTTCGTCATCAGCCCGTCGGCAAAGCCGTAGACATGGTAGAGCGGAAGCGGATTGAACACGCGGCGCGGTATGTATACGACGCCCATCGCGTCGCAGAAGTTCTTGACGAGCGCGCCGTGGGACAGAAGAACAGGCTTGGAGGTCGAAGTCGTTCCGGATGTGTAGACGATCATCGCGGGCGCGTCGGGAGACGGGCGCTTTTTTTCGCGCACGGCGACGGCGCCGCGCTCGATCAGCCCGGCGACGGCGTCGTTTTCGCCGCCGAGGAGAAGCGGCGATATTTTTGTAAGCCGCGGATCCGCGGTGAGAAGTTCGTAAACGGACGGTGAGGCGAACATCGCGGCGCAGTCGGCGCGCAGCAGCATATCCGCAATCGTTTCCTGCGCCTGCTCGACGTCGATTGTGACGGCTACGCCGCCGGCTTCGATGATCGCGAGCGTCGCCACGACGTAAAGGTAAGACGATTCGCCGATAACGGCTATATGAGAGCTGCCGAGGCCTACCGACTCAAGGCCGGACGCGGTCGCCGCTATATCCGAGCGAAGCTGCGCATAACTGTGAGAAACGTATTCTCCGCTATGTGTGTATTCGCCAACGGCAGGGCTTTCGGCATATTTTTCAGCAATTGCGTCAAGACATTCGACGAAGTCGGAGTATCTGTCATAGTCATAAAGCGGGTAGTTTTTCACAGCTTTTTTACTCCTCATATATAAATTTTTACGCATGCGTTATATATTAATACTCCGCCTGCGCTGTATTACCTTTGCTTTTCGTCCGATTATCTTTCCTTTATCACTCCTGCGGGTTCGATGCTGATCCAGTCCGGGTCGGTCTTTTCCCAATCGGCGCGGTTTCTCATCATTTTTACAAAGCACTCTGCGAGTTCGGGGTCGAACTGCGTTCCGGCGCACTCCATAATCTGATCGAGCGCTTCGTCGGGCGGGATGTTCGAACGGTAACGGCGGTAGGAAGTCATCGCGTCGTAGCTGTCGGTGAGCGCGATAATGCGCGCGTCGAGCGGGATGGCAAGTCCGCGCAGCCCCTGCGGGTAGCCCTTGCCGTCGTAACGCTCGTGATGCGAACGCACGGCCGGTATGATCTGCGCAAGTCCGCTCACGTTGTTTAGAATATCGACGGCGTATTCGGGGTGGCGCCGCATCACGGCAAACTCCTCCTCGGTCAGTATGCCCTCTTTGAGCAGTATGCTGTCGGGAATCTTGATCTTGCCGATGTCGTGGAACAGCCCTGTGACGTGTATTATCGAGCACTCGCCCTCCGAGCGCCCGAGCTCCGCGCTCAAGCGGCGGGCAAGATACGCGACGCGGTCGCTATGGCCGCGGGTGTATATATCCCGTGCGTCGACGATGGAGCGAAGCGTCGTCGTCATCTCCGAATAGCTGCGCTCGAGCCTGTTCTTCGCCTCGTTAAGCTGCTCGTTCACGCGGGCGAGCGAGTCGCGGTACTCGGTTATCGTGCGGATCTGTTTTATCGACTTGACGCATGACTCGATAAGCAGTTCGAGCTGGTCGAACTTTTCGCTTTTCTCGAAGTAGCCCTGTATATTGAGCGCGCGTATCGTCTTGATCGGGGGAGCCAAGCTCTTGTGCCCGGTCAGGAGGATGATGAACAGCTCGTCGTTGAACTCGCGTATCGCTGATACGACCTTGTCACCGCATATCGGCGACATGAGGAAGTCGAGCAGCATTATGTCGAAGTGCTCGTTGCGTACGCGCTCGACCGCTCGCTCGGGCGAGTTTTCGGTTTCGACGATGTAACCGGACGCGGTAAAGTAGGATGCGATTGTCAGCGTCATTGTCGGGTCATCGTCAACCGCGAGTATCTTTATCGCGTTGTCGTCCGGTATCAGTTTATTCTTTCTCATTATCGCCGTCCCCCCACATATGCCCTGCGATATATTCGTTAGGTATTAAAATGCCGAACACGGCACCGCCGCCCGGGTTGTCCTTGCACCACATTTTACCGCCGAACTGCGCTTTTATGAAAGAATTCGACATATATATGCCTAAACCTGTGCCGAGCGCGCCCTTACTTGTCACCATCTGTTTGAATAACGTCTTTTTCACGTCGTCGGAGACACCGGGACCGTGGTCGCGCACCAGTATCGTCATACCGTTTGCGTCCGTAAATATTTCAACGTTGATGACACCGCCGTGCGGCTTCATCGCATCTATAGAGTTGCCTATCAGATTGTTTATCACCTGGACCATACTGTTGATGTCGCCGTGAAGCAGCGCTTCGGGTGCGGTGTTTTTCACCTCGACCGTGCATTTGTTGCCGATAAGCTCGTGGCGCAGCAGCAGAATGCAGCGCTTCATGACGTCATCCATCGAGAAGTCCGCCGCGTCTGTTGTGCTGAGGTTGGCCGCCTGCCCCTTGACCGCCGTTATGATGTCGGACATGTAGGCGCAGGCCTCCTGTATACGCACCGTCCAGTCCCTGACTTCGCTTATGATTTCGCGGTAATCCGCTTCGGTCACATCGGGGTCTCCGAGGCTCTTTTCGGCTTCGTCGACAAGCAGGTTTATACTCGACGCGCTGCCGGATATGGACATGATCGGCGTCTTGAGGTTGTGCGATATGCCGCCCATCATCTGCCCGAGGAAGGCGAGCCGCTCCTGCTCCATCAGCCGCGCAGTCGAGTTGTGCAGCCGCTGCATGCTGTCCTTGAGCTTCGTGACGTCCTTGAAGAATATGACGAATCCCACGATCTCGCCGTCGGTAAAAAGAGGCGTTATGTCGATCATGTAGTACCTGCGCACGGGCACTCCGTCCGTCATAAAAAACAGCGACTGCTCGTACGATATCGTCGTTCCCGACGTGCGGCACGACTCGACAGAAGCGATCAGCGTGTGAATGCCGAGGCTTTCGTCAGCCGCCCTGCCGGACGCACATTCGTAAAGGTACGTGTTCTCCTTTATGCCGTAAGCCGAGCCGAAATTTTCTTTGAACGCGTTGTTGTAGTTGATGACGAGCTGATCCGAGCTGAGGACGAGATAGCAGTCCGATATCCAGTTGAGCACCGTCTGCATCGCCATCGGCTTTATATCGAGCATGTGGAAGCGGAATATAGCAAAGCCGTGAAGCAGAACGGTACCAAATACATACGACATCGGCGGCACAAGAATCGTGACCTTTATGATGTTCGCCACAGCGAGGAGGTTCACGAGCAGCGGGACGCTGTTTCCCGCGGCGAAAAACAGCGCCTGCNNGCCGAGACAAAGACACAGATGTACGAAAATGCGCTGTGGATGTAGAAATACCAGCCGAACACGACGTTTTCGCTGTTGACCGAAAACTGGATATAGTAGAAATGATGAAGCGGGTTTGTCCAGACCATCACGATTGTGATGACGGGTATTACAAACAGCGAATACGACCACAGAGGCAGCGTGTTCCAGCCGTAGACGAACGCGAGCGATATCAGCAGCACGAGAACCGGCAGCAGCACGCCGAAGTTTGTGATGCTGTCGATTATATACAGCGCCGTTTCATTGTCCGGCGTGACGAAATACAGCGCCATTACCGCCAGCATCCAGACAACCGCAAGGCCGGAGA
>DBRA01000007.1:0-950 GCA_002305445.1 Clostridiales bacterium UBA1380
TATGTCTTCGAGCGCGGCGAAGTCGCGTTCGCCGGCGGACACATCACGGCCTGCTTTGCCGACGGCACGGAAAAGGATTACGGCAGCCCCGAAGCCGCGAATATGCGCAAGCTGTGGCTCGCGGTCGACGCCGTACGCGCGGGCTCGGCCGCCGTCGCGTGCCCGATCGAAGCGGCGGCGACGCAGACGCGCATCATCCGCGAGCTGTACGAGCGCTTCCCGATCGAGGACTTCGACGGCGTGCGGATCGACGAAAAGAGGCATTTTTACGTTCCCGGACTTTTCGAGAAACTGAAAACGGAATACGAAAACGCGTAGGTGTAATAAAGCCCGGCAGCGCATGCTGCCGAGCTTTTTTAATCATGAGCTTTGATGTTTCAGTCAAGAGCTTTTATGTTTTCGAGCGCTTTCGAGAGCGTCTTCTCCGCCGCCTTTGTGTTCTTCTCGAACGCGCTGGCAATGTCGGTCGAACCTTTCGTCTCAAGCCCCTGCAGCGTCGACGTTATCGACGCGATGTTGAGGAAGTAGCCGACGTCGAAAACCTTGGAGCCGAAGATGATGTCGAGCATCGCCTTCGATTCCTCGTCGCGCACGACCTTGCCGTTCAGACAGACGTCGTAGAACGCGCTCGACACCGTCGAGACCGATTCGGCGGCGAGCGCCTCGAGAACGAGCGACGCCATCCTCGGGTCGGAGGTCGTCGGGACTGCGAACATATACGAAGTCGTCTCCGGCAGCGTGTAATATCTTTCCTGCGCCTCGTCGAGCTTCGGATACGGGAGCACGCCGAAGTCCGTGTCCATCGCTCGGTAGTCGCGCGGCACGGGCTCAAACACGCTCGAGCGCATCAGCGAACCGCCCGCCGCGAACCAGAACGACGCCGCCGACCACTGTCCGCCGTTCTGCGAGACGTATGTGTTCGCCATCAGCGTTTTTGTCTTGTCGATCGA
>DBRA01000007.1:1109-19596 GCA_002305445.1 Clostridiales bacterium UBA1380
GCGGCAGAGGTCCTTGTTGAAAACGAGCGAGTAGACGCGGACGTTCGTCAGCGGAGATATGTCGCCGGTACACATATAGAGCTTGCCGTAGATCGTCAGACCCTCGACGACGGTCTGGTCCCACCACTCTTTCGTCAGATCGGTGTACGGCAGCTTGTACCAGTTCTGCAGCAGGTTCGACTGCTCCTGCGTGATAAGTACGTTCGCGCCGCCGAAAACGGCGGCGTATGATGCGTCTCCGGAGTTGACCGCCGCCTTGACGTCGGCGTCGAACGCGGAGCTGTACACGACGCCGATGTCGACGTTGTACAGATCGCCTATCTTCATGTTGCGGTTATAAATCGCATCGTTGAGAACTTCGCCGTTCAAATCGGCGACATCGACAAATCTGTACGACTGCGCCGCAACAGGTTCGCCGCCGCCGTACAGAATCGTGAACGGCACGCCGCCGAAGTCCTCCTTCGGCAGGCCGGAGCTTTCCCAGTTGACCGCGGCCGACGCGGTGTCTGCCGCGGTCGTTGTATCGGACGCGGCGGCGGTCGTTTCGCCAGCTCCGGACGGCGCGGAAGCGGACGCGCACCCGGATGAGCACACAACGAGCAGCACTGCAAGCATTATCGATGCCATTCTCACGGTATTCATAACTCATTAACCTTTCATATAAAGTTGTACAACATTATACAATGTAATGGCATAACCTGTCAATGGTTATTTATCCGGATAAATTATCTATAATCAAACAACGTTGTTGACGGGGCGCGCAAGCGGTGTTATAATTTAAAATAACTTAAATTTTTATACATAAAGGCGGAAATATGGTATGAAAACACTGAAAGAGGCATATTCGCGATACTTCCGCATCGGCGCGGCAGTGAACCCGCGCTCGCTCGAACGCTTCGGCGACCTCGTCGGGTCGCAGTTTTCGTCGCTGACGTGCGAAAACGAGATGAAGTTCGCGTCTATTGAGCCGAAACCGGGCGAATACACCTTCGGCGGCGCGGACATTGTCTACGATTTTGCCAAGCGCAACGACATACCGATGCGCGGGCACACGCTGCTCTGGCACGCGCAGACGCCGATGTGGGTGTACGAGGGCGGCCGCGACGCAGCGCTCGCACGCATCAAATCGCATATGCTGGCGATGGCCGGGCGCTACCCGGACATCTGGAGCTGGGACGTCGTCAACGAAACCATCGCCGACGACAAGACAGGCGCGCTGCGCCGTTCTCCCGCCTATGAGGCGATCGGCCCCGATTATCTGCGGGTCGTCTACCGCATGGCTGCGGAGATCTTCCCGAACGCGCAGCTCGTCTTAAACGACTACAACGAGCTCTCGCCCGAAAAGCGCGCCGGCATGATCCGCGCCGCGAAGGACATCAACGCGGAAGGCCGCATCGTCAGCACGATCGGCATGCAGGGCCACTGGAACATCTGGGTCGACCCGGACGACGTCCGCCGCTGCATCTCCGAAATCGCCGAAGCCGGCTTCCGCGTACAGGTCACGGAGCTCGACCTCTCCTGCTTCAAGTGGGATGAGCGCGAGCCGGAGGACCGCGACACGCCCGAATACCGCGCGCAGCTCGCCAAAGCTTACGGAGATATATTCGCCGTATTTCGCGAATTCGCGGATGTGATCGACGCCGTCACGTTCTGGGGCGTTGACGACGGGTCGAGCTGGCTGAACGGCTTCCCGGCCGGTCGCCGCCCCAACTGGCCGCTTCTCTTCGACAGAGAAGGCAAGCCCAAGGAAGCGTATTACGCAGTAACCGAGTTTTAAACCCGTAAAAATTGCGACGCCGATTTATCCGACATCGCTCAAATACAACAAGCGAAAGGATTACAACATGAAAAACAGCACCCCCATAACGCAGGACCAGATCGCCGAATACTCGCGCGCGTACAGTGCCGATGCGACGGCGCAGATCCTGACGAACGCCTTCTCCAAGACCGGCATGGGCAACCTCGCTTACAACCCCGTCGCCGCCAAGAAGATGCAGTTCCGCTTCTCGATCGACATCAAGACCATGCCGGCGACCAACCAGAAGAGCTCCGGCCGCTGCTGGCTTTTCGCGGCGACAAACGTGCTCCGCGAGCGCATCGCGAAGCAGTGCAACATGGACAACTTCGAGCTGTCGCAGTCTTATCTCGCATTTTGGGATAAATTCGAGCGCTGCAACTACTACTTCGAAACGATAATCGACACCGCGAAGCTGCCGGCCGACGACCGCACGGTTTCCTACCTTGTCGGCACCGGCGTTTTCGACGGCGGACAGTGGGATATGTTCGTCAACATCGTCCGCAAGTACGGCATCGTCCCGAAGGACGCGATGCCGGAGACCGAGCAGACGAGCTCGACCGGCAACCTCAACAACCACCTCAACCGCTACCTCAAGGTCGTCGCGATACGCCTTCGCAAAATGATCGCCGAAGGCGCCGACGAAGCCGCGATCGACGCCGAGAAGAAGACGGCGCTCGCGAAGATCTACCGCTTCCTCTGCATGTGCTACGGCGAGCCGCCGAAGGAGTTCGACTTCGAGTATACCGACAAGGAGTCGAAGCTGCACCGCGAGCCCGGCTACACGCCTATGACCTACTTCGAAAAGTACGTCGGAACGTACCTCGACGACTACGTCAGCATCATCAACGCCCCAACCGTCGACAAGCCGTACGACGCCGTCTACACCGTCAAGTACCTCGGCAACGTCGTCGGCGCGAACCCGATTCTGTACCTCAACTTAGAGCTTGAGGAGTTCAAGTCGATCGTACTGCAGCAGCTGAAGGACGGCGAAATCGTCTGGTTCGGCTCCGACTGCGGCAAGTTCGGCGACGGCGCCGCGAAGTCGTGGGACGACGCGAGCTGGAACCACGAAGCGCTGACAGGCTTCGAGCTGACGCTCAACAAAGCCGATTCGCTCGACTATCACGAGAGCCAGATGAACCACGCGATGGTCATAACCGGCGTCAACATAGACGAGGCGACCGGCAGGCCCAACCGCTGGAAGATCGAGAATTCGTGGGGATCGGACGGCGCGAACGGCGGATATCATATGGCGTCCGACACATGGTTCGACCGCTACGTATATCAGGCCGTCGTCAACAAGAAGTACCTCGGCGAAAAGTCGAAGCTTCTCAAGAAAAAGCCGAAGGTTCTCGATCCGTGGGATCCGATGGGCTCTCTCGCCGACTGAGTACATATCGAGAAAAGCACCCTGCTATAACAGGGTGCTTCTTTTTAATCCGTCAAAAAAGACCCGCCGAAACGGGTCTTTTTACGCTGTTTTTATATTGTCACGCGTGCTTTTTGACGAAGCCGGAGTCCTGCCTCTGCGCCATGACGAGGCGCCAGTAGTGACCCTTCTGCGCAAGCAGCTCCTCGTGCGTGCCGAACTCGACAAGCTTGCCGCGGTCGAGCACGATCAGCCTGTCGGCGTTGCGCAGCGTCGAGAGCCTGTGAGCGATGGCAAGCGTCGTGCGGTTTTTCGTGAGCTTGTTTATCGCGTCCTGAATCAGCTTCTCGGTCTCGGTGTCGAGCGCGGCGGTCGCCTCGTCGAGGATGAGGATGTGCGGATCGTGTATCAGCGCGCGCGCTATCGCGACGCGCTGGCGTTCGCCGCCGGAGAGGGAATAGCCCTTTTCGCCGACCATCGTGTTATAGCCTTCGGGCAGGTTAACGATGAAGTCGTGCGCGTTGGCGAGCTTGGCGGCGTTGATGACCTCCTCGTCCGACGCGAGCGGCTTGGAGTAGCGGATGTTGTCGCGTATCGAACCGGAGAACAGGTGCGTTTCCTGAAGCACGACGCCTATCTGCGAGCGCAGCGCACCCTGCGATATGTCCTTGATGTTGACTTCGTCGATATATATGCCGCCCTCGTTTACGTCATAAAGACGCATCAGAAGGTTGATAAGCGTCGTCTTGCCCGAGCCGGAGAGACCCACGATGCCGATCATCTCGCCCTGCTTGATCGAGAACGAGATGTGCTCGAGCACGGGGTTGTATGTCTCGTAGCCGAACGTGACGTCTCTGAACTCGATGTCGCCCTCGATCGAGATATCGATCGGCAGGCCGATGTCGCTTACTTCGGGCTGCTCCTCGAGGATTTCGAGCACCTTGCCCAAAGAGGTGAGGAAGCCGGAAATCTGGCGCGGTATAAAAGTTATCCAGAGCAGCGGCGCGTATATGATGTTCGCGTAGCTGTTGAACTGGTGCAGCGTACCGATGTCAAGCCCCGTTCCGGGAGCGTCCGTGTTCTTGAATAGCATCCAGTTGCCGTAAAACAGTATCAGATACGAGCCGAGGCGCACGAGGAAGCCGAGCAGCGGGAATATGGTGTCGAAGAGCTTGGCATTTGATTCCGCCTGCGCGGACTGGCGGTCGGTGGCGGCGCGGAAGCGCTCGATTTCGCTTTCCTCGCGGCCGAACGACTTGACGACGCGTATGCCGTTAAGCACGTCCTGCAAAAGCTGATTGACGCGCCAGGATAACAGCCAGTTCTTCTCGTTGCGCGCCTGCATCGTCTTCCAGAAGTTTGCGACGAGATAGACGACGAACGGTATCGGAACGAACACGAACATGCTCATTATCGGGCTCATCGCGAGCAGAAGCACGAGCGCGAGCATGAACGACGCGGCTTGTATGAACAGGTTCGGAAGGTTGCCGGTTATGAAGCCCTGCACGACGCCGACGTCGCCGTTGATGCGGCCCATAAGGTCGCCCGTCGATTTGCGCTGAATCGACGAAAGCGAGAGCATCTGGATCTTCTCGTAGAGCAGCGTGCGCATCATGAGCGTGAACTTGTTGCCCGATATGGCGGAGAGACGTCCCTGAACGACGCCTATCGCACGCTGGAAAAGGTCGATCGACACGATCGCGATGACGATGCCGATGAAGCCCGGTATGGCGGTCGGATCGCCTCGCACTTCGGCGTTGGTAATGTAGTTGTTGACCGCAATGCGCTGTATCCACGGCACGATGAACTGGAACGCGATCGAGAATACGGCGACGAAGAGCGGGAAGAACAGCATGAGCCGCAGGCCCTTCGTCATCGCCCAGAGTTTCTGGTAGATCTCCTTTTTGTCGCGGCAGAAGGGGCATATCGTCGTCGCGTGGACGAACGGCCGCCCGCACTTGGGGCAGTAGCGCTCGCGCTCGGAGTTTGTGAGCGGCTCGAGGGTGTGCGCTTTCTCCTCGTCCTCGCGTATTGTTTCTGATAAAAGCTTGCACGCCTTGACGAGCACGGCGTAGCGCGGCAGGTTGCGGCCCGATATGAAGCGGGCGAGCAGTTTAGTCGTGCCCTTCACCTTGCAGTAAAAGCCGCAGTTGCCGTACATGACCTCGGTTTTGAACTCCTCGCAGTCGCGCAGAGGCCATCTGTTCAGAAGCGTACCGTCGAGCAGCTTGTATATCGCCGTGTCGGTGACGGCGATATAACCAGTGACGAAGCGGTCGTCTATTATGTTGAACGGCACGCAGTACATGAGGCGTTCGCCGCCTCTGGCGACGTCAAACGCCGCCGCGTCGGCTGCCGGCAGGTCATAAAGCAATTTCATATGCCGCTGACCGATCCTTTCTTAGTCTTTACGAAGCGTGGGGCGGATGTCGCATTACCGCCGGACGTTTTAATCAGATGTAAATCTCGATGCGGCGGAAGCTCGCCTTGTCGAGCTTTGACGGATCCGGCACGGTGAAGGCGTTGCCGTCCATATCGGAGATAAAGACTCTGCCGTCTTCAAGGATGCGGATGTTGGAGAACGGGTTGTCGAGGACGAAGGTGACCTTTCCCGCCGTCGTCTCCGTCTCCCAGTATGAATAGCCGAATTTTTCCTTGACGTTCAATATCTTTGTGATCTCGGGCGTAAAATAGCGCAGCGCGAGTTCGTCGTTGATGATCTTGACGGTTTCGGGGTCGAAGTCGCCGATGCGCCTGATCATGCCGATCTCTTTGCCGCGGCCTTTTTCGCGGCTGTCCGGCTCTCTGACCGATAAAAACTCGTCGGGGTTGGAGATCGGGAACGAGCGCAGGATTATGACGCGCTCGAAGACCTCGATCTCGCCGTGATCGACGGCGTCCTCGCCGCTGTTTTTCAGCTCGAGCGAGACGAGGTTGCCGGCCGAGCGGAAAAAGCGCGCGTTTTCCGGCGTCAGCGGAACCGAACGGCGCGAGCGGAACAGCTTGTCGACGTCAATATTGTCGTCGCTCTGCTCATTTTCCGCTTCGGTCTTTTCGGCGTCCGCGTCGGCTTTGACTTCGGTTTTCTTCGCGTCGGCTTTCTTTTCGTCCTTCTCGTCGGCGGCTTTCGGCTTTTTCGCTTCGGCAGTGGCGGCTTCGTTTTCGGCCGCGACCTTCTTTTCTTCGGCGTCGCCTTTGGCGATTTTCTTCTTGTCGTCCATAATCAATGCCTCTTTTTTGATAGCGGAAGCGTCCTCACATACCCTGGAGGACTTTCTTCATGGCTTCGTTCTGGAGCGTGTACAGTTTCCAGTATACGCCCTTGCGTTCCAGCAGCTCCTCCGGCGTACCGGATTCGGCGATCTCGCCGTTTTCGATGGCGAAGAGGTAATTGCAGTCCTTCAGCGTCGAAAGACGGTGCGCGATCGTTATCGTCGTCCTGCCCTCGATCAGCTTTTCGAGCGCCTGGCCGATCAAGCGTTCCGTTTCGGTATCCATCGCCGCGGTCGCCTCGTCGAGTATGAGCACCTGCGGTTCAAGAAGAAGCGCGCGCGCGATCGAAACGCGCTGCTTTTCGCCGCCGGAAAGCGAACGGCTGCCGATGCCGACGACGGTCTCGTATCCGTCGGGCAGGCGGGTGATGAAGTCGTGAGCGTTCGCGGCCTTCGCGGCGTCGATGATCTCCTTCATCGTCGCGTCGGGCTTGGCATAGCGGATGTTGTCGGCTATCGTGCCGTGGAAGAGGAATATCTCCTGCGAGACGATCGCCATGTTGCTGCGCAGGCACGATGTCTTGATGTCCTTGATGTTATGCCCGTCTATCAGGATCGTGCCCGATATCGTGTCGTACATGCGCGTTATCAGGTTTGCGATCGTCGACTTGCCGGAGCCGGTGTGCCCGACGAGTCCTACGTGGTCGCCGGCGCGGATCTGGAAGCTGACGTCCTTCAGGATCGGGCGGTTGGGGTTGTAGTGGAAGCAGACCTTGTCAAACGTTATGTCGCCGCGGATTTTACCGAGGTCGATCGCGTCCTTGGCGTCGGTGACCTCGGGCACGGCTTCGATGACCTCGAACATGCGCTGCGCGGCGTTGATCGTGTCGGTGAGCATGTTCGTGAAGTTGGTGAAGAACTGCAGCGGCCCGAAGATCATGCCGACGTAGCCGAGATATGTTGTCAGGTCGCCGTACGTCATCGTGCCGTTCATGACCGTGATGCCGCCGAAGCCCCATATCGCCTGGCTGGACATACCGATCAGCAGGCTTATGAAGGGGAAGATCGTCAGCGTCATCATGTTGACCTGAAGGTTCGCGTCATAAAGGCGCTGCGAGTAGTTGTAGAAGCGGTGCGATTCCTCCGCCTCCTTGGCGAACGCCTTGACGACGCGGATGCCGTTCAGCGAGTCGCCGAGCATCGCGTTCATCGAGGATGAGCGGCGCCACTGCTTCGAGTACAGGCGCCACAGTTTCGGAAGCATCATCTTGAATATGATGACTATAATCGGAACCGGGATAAATACTATCAGCGTCAGCTTCCAGTTGATGATGAACAGGAATATCGTCAGACCGATGAAGTTGAGCCCGTTTATTATAAGGTTCGGTATACCGTCTATGTAGAACGAATGGATTCTGTTGGCGTCGTAGTTGACGCGGTTGATGAGGCGGCCCGTCGCGTTGTTGTTGAAGTACGACAGCGACAGACGCTGCATCGCGGCGAAGATGTCCTGCTTCATGTTTTTCGAGACGCGCGTCGACATGCGCGCGTTCGCGCGGTTCTGGACGATGTTGATCGCCAGCGACAGAAGCGCGATTCCGAAGATCAGCCCGAGCACCGCGAAGAGCCAGAACGGCGTGTGCAGGCTGCCGATGTACGGCGCCGCCTCGGTCGCGTGCTCCGGCAGGTCGATGACGCGGTCGAAGAGCAGCTTACCGCTTATGATCGGGCTTAAAAGCGATATGCCCGACGTCGCCACCATGCAGATCAGCACTGTTGCGAGCTGCGCCTTGAACGGCTTGAAGTACCCGAGCAGCCGCTTTATTATGTCGCCGCGCTTCATGCACTTCGTGCAGACGCGCCTGTTCTGATCCTCATAGACCTCGCCGCACTTTGGGCATCTCGCCGCCCACTGCTCGAAGATCTGATCCTTTTCGGTGACGACCTCGCCGTGACGGAACCGTTCGAGAATGTCGATAAACGCAAACAAGCGGCGCTTTCTCGCATTCGTACAGTATGCGGTTATAAGCGTCGTTCCTGATTTTCTGTATTCTTCGAGTATTTTTTCGTCGGCTCTGCGCTGCTGGGGTGTTCTGTGGTCTTCGCCGTGCTTCGGTATCTCTACGGGGCACGGTTTATCGTGCATTATGTAGAGCAGGCGGTTTGATGTGGAAAAGTTGTCGACGTACGGGTCGGATGCAAGCGTAAGATCGATCGAGTCGACGAATATCACCGAGGGGATGTATTCTTTCTCCTTTTTCTTCTTGCTGCGCTCGTCTTCGTGGTGGCCCACAATCTCCGGCTCTGCGTTGGGGTCGGTGGTCAGCCCGACGCGCCACAGCTTCTTTTCCGCGGCGTCGAAGAGCAGCCATCCGCTGCCGAACCGCCCCTCGAAGTCGAGGTCTAGATAAAGCGCTATGACGATTTTGTCCATCGGCACGCCGGCGTCGGAGAGGACCTTCGCCACCGCTTCGGAGGGTTTATCGAGAGGAAGCATCGCTACCTCCTTATATTCATAAAGCGATAAGGGTTCGCTGCGCGTAGTTTGCGCATTGATTTCAACGCTTTATTTTGGTATAATTAAAATAAAGCGCATCAATCTTTGATAATCATAGCACAAAAATGAGTACTTTCAACCCCTTTTTGACATAATATTTTCTTTTCGGCAATCTGCATAAAACTTTATGGCGGTATTAGTAAAATGTCAAATTTTCTCCATAAATTATTCCGTCCGCGCAATCCGGACAGTGCGCGCGCGCGGCTTGAGCGCTTGAAAAAGCTCGACGGCGAGCCGATTAAATACGTCACCGAGCGCTCCGACGAAAACGGGGCCGAAAACGTCGTCGGCAAATCCGGCGCGATAATCGTGCGGGACGGAGAACTGCTGATTTTTTCGAGCCGCGATGTCGTCTTCCGCGCCAAGCTCGAGGAGATCGTGCCGGGCGAGCTGATGTCCGGCGACGGCGTCATCCTCACCGCGCCCGACATTGTCACGGGCAGAAATCCTCGTACGGTTATCGCGTATTTTTCCTATTACCGCAAATGAGCGCGAAAATTATTGTAAATCGCTGGAATTCTTGTTATAATAGATAAATAATTCTTCGAGAGGACGACTCCGGCAAAATGAAAGCTGTAATATCGGTAACCGGCCGCGACACGCGCGGCATCATCTACAAGGTCAGCGAGGGCTGCGCGCAGAGCGGCGCGAACATACTCGACATATCGCAGACTGTTTTAAAGGAATACTTCGCCATGATCATGCTCGTCGACATTGACGAGCTGAACATACCGTTCACCGAGTTCGTCGATAAAATGAGCGGCATCGGCCGCGCGAATTCGCTTGAGATTCATACGATGCACGAAGACATCTTCAACGCGATGCACCGCATCTGAGGCCGCCATGAACCAGATAAACGACATCCAGGAAACAATACAGATGATACGCGACGAGAACCTCGACATCCGCACCGTCACGATGGGGATATCGCTTCTCGACTGCGTAAGGAGCGACCTTGACGCGCTTTGCCGGCTCGTGTACGAGAAGGTGGCGCGCACGGCGGAGCGGCTCTGCCCAGTCGCCGAGGAGCTCGAAAAGATTTACGGCATCCCGATAATCAACAAGCGCGTTGCGGTCACGCCCGTGTCGCTCATAACGGGCGCGCTGCCGGACGGCGCAGACGTGTCCGAAGTGGCGCGCGCGCTCGACCGCGCCGCCGAAACGCTCGGCATCAACTTCATCGGCGGCTACGGCGCGCTCGTGCACGGCGGCTTCACGCGCGCCGACCGCGCGCTTATCGAGTCGATACCGAAGGCGCTTTCGACGACAGAGCGCGTCTGCTCGTCCGTCAACGTCGCGACGACGAAGGCGGGCATCAACATGGACGCCGTCGCGCTGATGGGCACCATCATTAAGCGGACGGCGGAGCTGACCGCGTCCCGCGGCTCTATCGGCTGCGCCAAGCTCGTCGTCTTCGCGAACGCGCCGGAGGACAACCCCTTCATGGCGGGCGCGTTCCACGGCGCCGGCGAGCCGGAGTGCGTCATAAACGTCGGCGTCAGCGGCCCCGGCGTCGTCGCGAGCGCGATAAAGCGCGCAGGCCCGTGCGATTTCTCGGAGCTCGCGGAGACGGTCAAGCGGACGGCGTTCAAGATAACGCGCGTCGGCCAGCTGATCGCGCGCGAGGCGAGCAGGCGGCTCGGCGTGCCGTTCGGCATCGTCGACCTGTCGCTCGCGCCCACGCCCGCGATCGGCGACTCCGTCGCGCGCGTGCTCGAGGAGATGGGCATAGCGCAGACAGGCGGCGCTGGCACGACCGCCGCGCTCGCGCTGCTCAACGACTCGGTTAAGAAGGGCGGCGTAATGGCGTCGGGCCACGTCGGAGGTCTGTCCGGCGCGTTCATCCCCGTGTCCGAGGATGCGGGCATGATCGACGCCGCGCGCTCCGGCGCGCTGAAGATCGAGAAGCTGGAGGCTATGACCGCGGTCTGCTCCGTCGGGCTCGACATGATCGCCATACCCGGCGACACGACCGCCGACGTCATATCCGGCATCATCGCGGACGAGATATCGATCGGCGTCGTCAACTCAAAGACGACCGCAGTGCGCCTGATACCGGCCGTCGGCTGCTCCGTCGGCGACACGGTTTCCTTCGGCGGACTGCTCGGCGAAGCGCCGGTCATGCCGGTCTCGACCGTTTCGCCCGCCGCATTCATCGCGCGCGGCGGACGCATTCCCGCGCCGATACAGAGCTTAAAAAACTGATCTCATAACAAAAAAGCTGACGAATGACGTCAGCTTTTATTTTTTATTATCTTTCTGATGCTGTCTTCCGACAGATAGAAGCGTCGCGACAGCTCGCCAATCGGGACGGATTCGGCGTACAGCGCGCGAATCTCGTCGTTGCGCTCGCGAAGGCGCTGTCGACCGCCGGACTTTTCTCCCCACGCCGTTTCGGAGCACGACGGCACGTAGACGGTGTCGCCGTCGACGTATCGCTGCAGCTCGCGCAGAAGATCGGCGGGCAGTATGTCCGACGCGTTTTTGTAAGTGGCTATGTTTGTCCCTCCGAAAAAAGCAGCAATAAAGCGGATGACGTCGAAACGAACCCGCAAAACGCCCGCCGCGCATTATTATAATAAGCGCGTCAGGCTGTCTCTGTCGGTTCGCTTTTGCATATGCCCGCCGGACTGCGGCTGCGGCATCCGTAAAGCGGATGCGCATACATCAAACTGTCCGGCGAGGGCACTTCCATACCGCCGTATGCGCCGCGTGTAATTCGGAACAGAGGGAGTGGGATGACCCCCTAAGTCGTGCGCACGCGGCGCGGCGGCATCGCCGGCGACGGCGCAGGGCGGCTTTCGCCGCAGTTTGCGCCTTTTGAGCGTCGACGGCGCGCGACGCGGCCGCTTTCACGCGGATCTGCACATATCCGCGTTACCGGCAGCTACGCCGCGATCACCTCAAAATTCTTTATAGTCAAAACAAAACCACGCTCCTTTCTTGTAAAGGATTCCGGGTGCGAAAAGAGCGGCGACGCCGATCTTTCGGATGCGGCGCGGAATTCCATTGCCGGGCTTTTTCTCTCCGGTGATTTTATTATACGACGGGGCGTGCACGATTTCAAGAGCCGATTTTGCATATAACCGTTTTTTCCGCCGCCGCGCGCCGGTGTAAAAAACCGCCCGCGGCGTGCGGCCGCAGGCGGTTTTTGAAGCGGTTTGTTCCGCGTTCGGAAGCTGTTTTTATGTGTGTATTATTACATGCTTAAATCTCGTCTCAATCAACTCGCGAGAGCAGCTCGCCGTAGGTGGGATACGGCCAGTATTCCGCGCCGACGAGCGTTTCGAGCTCGTCCGCGACCTCGCGCAGCGCCGCCATGTCGGGCAGGATAACGTCGCGGCAGAACTCGGCGTTTTCGAACGTCCCGCCGATTTCGACGAGCTTCGCGAGGTCGGCCGAAAGTACGGCGGTGCGGTCATAAAGCGCTTCGGTGAGGGTGGACAGGCGCTCGAGCATCTTCGTCTCGACCGTGACGGGCAGCTTCTCGGATATGAGCAGCTTCGAGCGCGCGGTATCGGCGATGACCTTCATGTACTTTTCGGCGGCGGGCAGGATATCCTTGTTCGCCATTTCCACCATCGTCGTCGCCTCGATGCGTATGACGCGGCAGTAGTTCAGTGTCAGTATCTCGCAGCGCGAGCGCAGCTCGGTCTCGGTGAAGATTCCGTGGCGCGCGAACAGCGCGACGTTCTTCGGGTCGGCGTAGTGGCGCATCGCGTCCGGCGTGGTCTTATAATTGCAAAGTCCGCGGAGCTCCGCCTCGCGCTCCCAGTCCTTCGAGTAGTTGTTGCCGTTGAAGATGATGCGGTTGTGGCTGCGGATCTGCTCGCAGATGAGCCGGCTTATAACGGCGTTGAACACCTCGCCGTCCGCGAGCGCGCTCTCGATATAATCGGCGAAGCGGCAGAGTTCTTCCGCTACGATCGTGTTCAGTATGAATACCGGCCCCGCGACGGACGACGAGCTGCCCGGCATGCGGAACTCGAACTTGTTGCCGGTGAAGGCGAAAGGCGAGGTGCGGTTGCGGTCGGTCGAATCCTTCGGAATCGCGGGCAGCACATGGACGCCGATCTGCATCGCCGTCGCGCAGCCGCATTCGTAGTCTGCGCCGGATACGATCGACTCGAGCACCGCCGAAAGGTCGTCGCCGATGAACATCGATATGATGGCGGGCGGCGCCTCGCTGCTGCCGAGCCGGTGGTCGTTGCCCGCGGACGCGACCGATATGCGGAGCAGGTCCTGATAATCGTCCACCGCTGCGATGACGGCGCAGAGGAAGAGAAGGAACTGCGCGTTTTCGCGCGGCGTGTCGCCCGGCTCGAGCAGATTCTGCCCGTCGAGCGTGGAAAGCGACCAGTTGTTGTGCTTGCCGGAGCCGTTGATGCCCTCGAACGGCTTCTCGTGCAGCAGGCACGCGAGGCCGTGGCGCGCGGCGACGACCTTCATCAGCTCCATCGTGAGCTGGTTGTGGTCGACCGCGATGTTCGCCGTCGTGAAGACGGGCGCAAGCTCGTGCTGCGAGGGCGCGGTCTCGTTGTGCTCCGTCTTCGCGTAGACTCCGAGGCGCCACAGCTCCATGTTCAGCTCTTCCATGAACGCCTTGACCTTCGGCTTTATCGCGCCGAAGTAGTGGTCCTCGAGCTCCTGACCCTTCGGCGGCTTCGCGCCGAACAGCGTGCGTCCGGTGTAGACGAGATCCATGCGGCGGAAGAAGTCCTCGCGCCGGATAAGAAAATACTCCTGCTCGGGGCCGACGGTCGCGACGACGCGTTTGACGGTCGTGTTGCCGAAGAGACGCAGTATGCGCAGCGCCGCGTCGTTTATCGCCTCCATCGACCGCAGAAGCGGCGTTTTCTTGTCGAGCGCTTCGCCGCCGTAGGAGCAGAACGCCGTCGGTATGCAGAGGACGTTGTCCTTGATAAAGGCGTAGGAGGTCGGATCCCACGCGGTGTAGCCCCTCGCCTCGAAGGTCGCGCGCAGCCCGCCGGACGGCAGGCTCGACGCGTCGGGTTCGCCGCGTATCAGCTCGCGCCCCGAAAATTCCGTGATGATTCCGCCGTCGCCGGAGGGCGTGATGAATGCGTCGTGCTTTTCGGCGGTGATGCCGGTCATGGGCTGGAACCAGTGCGAATAATGCGTCGCGCCGTGCTCTATCGCCCAGTCCTTCATCGCGGCGGCGACGACGTTCGCGACGGTTATGTCGAGGTCGCGCCCCTCCTCGATGGTCTTCTTCAGCGAGCGATAGATATCCTTCGGCAGCTTCTGACGCATTATCGCGTCGCCGAAAACGGCCGAACCGAATATATCCTGCACCTTTTTTGTCATATGTAGTAACTCCGAGCAGCAAATATAATAGACTATTATACAATAATTCCGCCGCAGCTGTCAATGCGCCGATTTTTTACGACACCGTCTTATATAAATCAGACAACCCGGGAAGGGCGGCGCCCTTCCCGGGAAATGACATAATCTTCGTTTATTTATTATAAACGGAAATTCTTAAGCCTATCCGCGGCTTCGAGCGTGCGCTCGGGCGAGCCGAATGCGGTCAGGCGGAAGCGTCCCTCGCCGGCGGTGCCGAATCCCGCGCCGGGCGTGCCGACGAGGTTCGCCTCGTGCAGCAGGCGGTCGAAGAAGTCCCACGACGGCATGCCGCCGGGCGTCTTCAGCCACAGGTACGGCGAATCCTTGCCGCCCGTGTAGGAGAGAGCGAGCGCATCGAGCGCCGACGCAAGAACGCGCGCGTTCCCGCGGTATATATCGATGACGGCGCGCGTAGCGGCAAGCCCTTCGGGCGAGAAAACCGCCTCGGCGGCGCGCTGCACGACGTAGCCGACGCCGTTGAACTTCGTCGCCTGCCGGCGCTGCCACAGCTTCAGAAGCGACGCGCCGTCGCGCTCGAGCTCGCGCGGAATGACGGTGTAGCCGCAGCGCACGCCCGTGAAGCCCGCCGTCTTCGAGAGCGAGCACAGCTCGATCGCGCATGTGCGCGCACCGTCTATCTCGAAGATCGAGCGCGGCAGCGACGGATCCGACACGAACGCCTCATATGCGGCGTCGAACAGTATGACGGCGCCGTTTTCGTTCGCCCAGCCGACCCATTCGGAAAGCAGCGCGCGCGAAAACACGGCGCCCGTGGGGTTGTTCGGGGAGCAGATGTAGACGATGTCGGCGCGCTCCTTCGGCGGATGCGGCGTGAAGCCGTTTTCGTCAGTGCCCGCGACAAGGCGCACGCTGTTGCCCGCCATGACGTTCGTGTCGAGGTAGACGGGGTAGACCGGGTCGGGTATGAGCGCGGTTATGCCGCGCTCGAATATATCGAGGATGTTCGCGCAGTCGGATTTAGCGCCGTCAGACACGACGATCTCGTCGTCGCCTATATCGATGCCGCGGCCGCGGTAGTAGCCGCCGATCGCGGCGCGCAGAAACGGATAGCCGTTGTCGGGCGAGTAGCCGCGGAACGTCTCGGCTCTGCCCATTCCGGCGGAAGCCTCCGTCATCGCGGCGACGACGGGCGCTGCGAGCGGCTGCGTAACGTCGCCGATGCCGAGGCTGATCACGTCGGCGCCGGGGTTCTCCGCCTTATACGCGGCGACGCGCCGCGCCACTTCAGAAAACAGGTAGTTCTTGCCGAGCTTATCGAAGTTTGCGTTTATCATAGCCTTCTCCCGTTATATTATCTGGGTTAAAGCCGGAGCGGGCGGAAGTCCGCTCCGGCTTATTGCGCCTGACTTCATGCGTCACATCTCGACGACGCCGCGGTACACCTCGCGCGCGTTGCCGGTGAGCGTAACGCGCTCGTCGGTGTAGTTTATCACAAGGTCGCCGCCCGGCAGATGGACGGTGACGTCCTCGCCCTTGCGGCACAGACCGTTTTCGACGGCCGCGACGACGGCTGCGCACGCGCCGGTGCCGCACGCCCACGTCTCGCCGGAGCCGCGTTCCCATACGCGCATCTTCAGCGTATGGTCGTCGATGTACTGTATGAACTCCACGTTGACGCGCTCCGGGAAGAGCGGGTCGTTTTCGACGGCGGAGCCGATTCCGCGCACGTCGGCGTCGTTGACGTCGAGGCTGTCGAGCGTCGACGTGAAGATGACCGCGTGCGGATTGCCCATGCTGACGCACGTGATCGTCAGCTCGCGGCCGCCGACGTGGACCTTGCGGCCGATCACGCTGTCGCCCGTCAGCGTCACGGGTATCGACGCGGGGGTGAGCGACGCCGGGCCCATGTCGACCTTCGCGCTCGTGACCTTGCCGTTCTGTGTATAGACTTCGACTGTTTTGATGCCGGAAAGCGTTTCGATGCGCACCCTGTTCGACTTCACGATGCCCTCGTCGTGCAGGTATTTCGCGACGCAGCGGATCGCGTTGCCGCACATTCTGCCCTCGGAGCCGTCGAGGTTGAACATCCTCATCTTCGCGTCGGCGACGGGTTTGCCGTTTTCGACCGTCGCGGGGCAGATGAGCACGGCGCCGTCTCCGCCGACGCCGAAGTGGCGGTCGGCGAGCCGGATCGAGAGCCCTTCGGGGTTGTCGATCTTCTGGTACAGGCAGTTGAAGTAGATGTAGTCGTTGCCGCAGCCCTCCATCTTGATGAAGTGCTGTTTCCTGCGTTCGGTGCGCATACGGTTGATGTCGACAAGCTCCGTGCAGTCGGGGCTCCAGCGCGACGCTATCGCGTCCGCGATCGCGCCCGCGGTGTCGAGCGAGGTAAGGCACGGTATCGCGTGCTCGACGGCGCAGCGGCGTATCTTCACGCTGTCGCGGGTGGGGTTGCGCCCTTTCGCCGACGTCGATATGATGTAGTTTATCTTGCCCGATTTGAGCAGCGTCAGCGTGTTGATGGTCGCTTCGTGTATCTTGTTGACCTTCGTCGCCTTGATGCCGATGCGTTCGAGCATGGCTGCGGTCCCCTCGGTCGCGTAGATCTCGAATCCAAGCTCCGCGAAGCGCTTCGCGGTGCCGCAAATCTCGGCTTTGTCGGAGTCGCGCACGGAGATGAACACGCCGCCCGTGCGGCGCAGCTTGTAGCCCGCAGACGACAGCCCTTTATAGAGCGCCTCGCCCAGCGTGGACGCAAGGCCGAGCACCTCGCCGGTCGACTTCATCTCGGGGCCGAGGTGGTTGTCGACGCCGCCGAGCTTTTCGAAGCTGAATACCGGCACCTTGACGGCGACGTACGGCGGCTGCCTGTACAGTCCCGTCCCGTAGCCCATTTCGGCGACGGACTCGCCGAGCATAGCGCGCGTCGCGAGGTCGACCATCGGCACGCCCGTGACCTTCGATATATACGGCACCGTGCGCGACGAGCGCGGGTTGACCTCGATGACGTACAGCTCGTTTTTATAGATGAGGTACTGTATGTTTATGAGCCCGCGCGTGTCGAGTGCGATGGCGAGCGCGCGCGTGTGCTCGATGATCGTCTCGCGCATGTCGTCGCCGACGTTGAACGGCGGGTAGACGGCGATGGAGTCACCGGAGTGGATGCCCGCGCGCTCGACGTGCTCCATGATGCCGGGGATCAGAATGTTGCCGTGGCCGCCTTTCGCGGGGTCGCCGTCGCAGATGGCGTCGACCTCTATCTCGATGCCGGAGAGGTACTTGTCGACGAGCACCGGGTTCTCGATGCCGTGCGACAGGATGATTGCCATGTACTCCTTGATGTCGTCCGCGGTGAACGCGATTATCATGTTCTGCCCGCCGAGCACGTATGACGGGCGGAGCAGCACAGGGTAGCCGATCTTATCGGCGATGGCGAGCGCTTCCTCCGTCGTCATCGCGGTGAAGCCCTGCGGGCGCTTGATGCCGAGCTTTTCGAGCAGCGCGTCGAAGCGCTTGCGGTCCTCGGCTGCGTCGATCGAATCGGGCGATGTGCCCAATATACGCACGCCCATCTTCGAGAGGGCGGCCGTCAGCTTGATCGCGGTCTGGCCGCCGAAGGCGACGACCGCGCCGACGGGACGCTCGACGCGCACGATGTTTTCGACGTCCTCGGGCGTGAGCGGCTCGAAGTAGAGGCGGTCTGCCGTGTCGAAGTCGGTCGACACCGTCTCGGGGTTGTTGTTGACGATGACGACGTTGTAGCCGGCGCGCTTGAGCGCCCATACGCAGTGCACCGACGCGTAGTCGAACTCGATGCCCTGACCGATGCGGATAGGCCCGGAGCCGAGGACGAGCACCGTCTTCGAACGGCCGGTCCTTTCCTCGTGCGCGGCGATGTATTCGGACGCTTCGTCCTCCTCGTCGTATGTCGAGTAGAAGTACGGCGTTTCGGCCGCGAACTCGGCGGCGCAGGTGTCGACGGTCTTGTAAACCGCGTGCGCGCTCCAGCCGAGCTTATCAAGTCCCGTGATGCGCATTATCGCCTTGTCCGGGAAGCCGGCGTGCTTGGCGAGGCGGTAGCGCTCCTCCGTCAGCGGGCCGTCGGCGAGCATGTGCTCGACGTCGGCGATATTTTTTATCTTATTCAAGAACAGCCTGTCGATTTTCGTGATCTCGAAGGCGTCGTCAACGCTCAAAAGGCCGCGGTACAGCGCTTCGTACAC
>DBRA01000007.1:19603-24543 GCA_002305445.1 Clostridiales bacterium UBA1380
TTCGGATGGCTCATCGAGTCCATGCCGATTTCCGCGCCGCGCACGGCCTTCATGAGCGCCGCCTCAAAGTTCGTAGCGATAGACATGACCTCGCCCGTCGCCTTCATCTGCGTGCCGAGCGAGCGGTTCGCGTAGACGAACTTGTCGAACGGCCAGCGCGGGAACTTGACGACGACATAGTCGATCGCCGGCTCGAAGCAGGCGCGCGTCGTACCCGTGACCTTGTTTTCGATCTCGTCGAGCGTATAGCCTATCGCTATCTTCGTCGCGACCTTCGCGATCGGGTAGCCGGTCGCCTTCGACGCGAGCGCGGAGGAGCGGGAAACGCGGGGGTTGACCTCGATTACGGCATATTCGTAGCTGTTCGGGTTGAGCGCGAACTGCACGTTGCACCCGCCCTTTATTTTAAGCTCCTCGATTATCGCGAGCGCGGCGGAGCGCAGCATGTTGTATTCCGTGTCGGCGAGCGTCAGCGCGGGCGCGACGACGATCGAGTCGCCCGTATGTATGCCGACGGGGTCGACGTTTTCCATCGAACAGACGGTGATCGAGTTGCCGTCGCCGTCGCGGATGACCTCGAACTCGATCTCCTTCCATCCGGCGACGCACATTTCTATCAGCACCTGATGGATCGGCGAGGCGGAGAGACCGCCCGTGACGATCTCGACGAGCTCGTCACGGTTGTGCGCGATGCCGCCGCCCGTGCCGCCGAGCGTGAACGCGGGGCGTATGACGAGCGGATAGCCCTTTTCCTCGGCGAAAAGCAGCGCGCCCTCGACCGTTTCGGTGATCTCCGACGGAATCGTCGGCTGGCCGATCTTCGCCATCGCCTCTTTGAACAGCTGGCGGTCCTCGGCGCGGTCTATCGTGTCCGGCGCGGCACCGAGCAGCTTCACGCCGTACTGCGCCAGCGTTCCGTCACGCTCGAGCTGCATCGACAGGTTCAGCCCCGTCTGCCCGCCGAGCGTGCCGAGCAGAGAGTCGGGGCGCTCCTCGCGTATGATGCGCTTTACGGTCGTCAGGTTCAGCGGCTCGAGGTAGATGCGGTCGGCCATCGCGGAGTCGGTCATAATCGTCGCCGGGTTGGAGTTTATGAGGACGACCTCGATGCCGTCCTCCTTAAGTGCGCGGCACGCCTGCGTGCCCGCGTAGTCGAATTCGGCCGCCTGCCCGATAACGATCGGGCCGGAACCGATGAGAAGCACCTTTTTAACGTCGGGCATCTTAGGCATTTGCGCTTACCCCCTTGGCTTTTTTACATGCGTAGCCGAAAATGAGATTGTATAAATATTCGGTGTCGCGCGGATTTGCGCAGCCGTCGGGCGAGAACATCAGCCCGAGCGAACTCTTTTCTTCGATCGAGAACCCTTCGCAGCTCTTGTCGTTCGCGTTGACGAAGCATACCTCGGCGCCGTCCGGCAGCGACTCGCCGTCTACGGCGTAGCCGTGGTTCTGCCCTGTGATAATGACGCGTCCCGAACCCGCGAGCTTCACCGGGTTACCGCCTCTGTGTCCGCGCGGCAGTTTGACGGTGGACGCGCCGGCGGCGCGCGCGAGCAGCTCGCATCCGAGCCCTATTCCGATAACGGGAATGCTGCGGTCGAGCAGCGACGCGATCGCGGAGACGTCGCACTCGGCGGGATCTCCCGGCCCTTCGGAGATAAAGACGCAGTCGGGCGATTCCGCGGCGATATCGCCGGCCGACGAGTTATACGGCAGAAGCGTCACGGCGACGCCGCGCGCGACAAGCGACGCGGCGAGCGTCGTACCCTTGCCGAAATCGAGCACCGCGGCTTTGAGAGCCGGCGTGCCGGCCGGCGTAAAGACGGCGCGCTTCGTCCCCGACGCGACGGCCGCGACCGCGTCGCTCACCCTGTACTGCGAGAGCAGGGAGGCGTAGTCGGCGGCGCACGGCTCTTCGTATAATATTATGCCGTTCATGCCGCCCCTGTCGCGCACATCGCGCACGAGCGAGCGTGTGTCGATGCCGTACAGCCCCGGCACTTTACGCGAGTACAAAAAACCGTCAAGCGTTCCGACCGATCTGAAGTTCGACGGAGCCTGACAGTAATCACGGACAATATAAGCGCTGAGCACGGGGGAATACGACGCTTCGTCGTCTGGAACAATGCCACAGCAGCCGGCAACGGGAAACGCACCGATTAAAATCTGACCGAAATAGCAGGGATCGCAGACGGAGGCGGCGCAGCCGATCGTCGATGTGGTGTAGACAAGCTCACCGCAGAACGACGCGCCGGACTCTTCGGGAATATAGCCGAACGCGCCGCCGCGCCTTACGGCGCCGTCTTCGGTGACAAGGTACGCGCGTTTCGGATCACTGTTCGCAAAGTGTATCATTAACGCCTTTACATCTCCTGATTCTTTTAATAGCATGAAATATTATACCGTATTCCTTTTAATTATGCAATATCTTCTTTCACTAAAACGGCGCGGCAATAGCTGTTCATATTTGTGAGAAGGCGCAGTTTTGTCCGTCATATGCGGAAAAAACCGATATCGCGGCGAGCTGCGGCGAAATATATCCTGTCGAGCGGCTGCATAAATAAATATGAATTTGCATAAAGATAAAGCGCCTCTTCGGCGCTTGCGGGGTGAGGGTATGATATGGGCGCGGTGAGCGCAACGCTCGCCGCGCTCATATGCACGTTTATTCGGAAGCGGTTTTTTCGATTTGGGAATCCGCGGCTGCTTCCGTCTCGTTGTCTGCGGCAGACGCGTCCTGCGCGCCGCCCGTTTCTGCGATGCGCGCAAGCTCCGCCTCGTATGCGGATATGACGGCCGCCTCGAGTTCGGTTCTGAACGCCGCGTTGATGGGATGCACGATGTCGCGGTAGGTTCCGTCCGGATTTTTTCGGCTCGGCATTACTATAAAATGCTTGTCGCGCGCGTTGATGACTTTTATGTCGTGAACGGCAAGACATGAGTCGAATGTGACGGATGCGATGGCTTTCATCGGACCGTCGCTGAAAACTTTTCTGATTTTAACGTCTGTGATGTTCACCTTGAAAATCTCCTTGCATTGTGATAAAATAATAAGGTTGCTGCAGGATGATATGTCACCTTCGGCACACTTTGTGCATCATGGTAATAATATACATCTCGATTGTGATATCTGTGTGAATATATGGCTCCAAATAGTGAACAAATTATTAATTTTAATGCAATAATATGTAAAACCGTTCGGCAATTTTTGCGCATATAATGCATATTGGACAAAAACATATTTACCGATGCATAAAAATGTTTATAATATACGGTATGCAAACTGCTGACAACCGATATCCTGCGCGCGGCCGATCGGGTCCGACCGGCGGAAACGGGCGGGACGACTATAGCGGGAGGGTTAACATGTCGCTTCCTAACACACATCTCGGAGCGGAGAAGATCCGCGCGGCCCTTAAACCCGCGTCAAAGCTGCGCTTTCTCGGAATCGGAGGGGTGAGCATGTGCTCGCTCGCCCGCGTCGCGAAAGCCGACGGCTACATTGTCACGGGCTACGACCGCGCCGTGAACGACGTCACTCGCGCGCTGTGCGACGAGGGGATACGCGTTGACGATCAGCCGGATGTGTCCGCCGCGCTCGACGCCGATATGATCGTCTACACCGTCGCGATACCTGAGGATCACCCCGAATACGCGTCGGCCGCCGCCGCCGGCAAAACGCTCGTATCGCGCGCCGACTTTCTCGGCGCAATGATGTACGGCTTCAAAAACCGCATCGGCTTCTCCGGAATGCACGGCAAGTCGACGACGACCTCGATGGCGGCGAAAATTTTCACCGACGCCGGACACGACCCCACCGTCAACTGCGGCGCCGTGATACGCGACTTCGGCGCCTCGCACCGCGAGGGCGCGTCGCGTGGCGACTTCATCTTCGAGGCGTGCGAGTACATGGACAGCTTCCTCGATTTTTACCCGACCGTCGCGGTCGTACTCAACATCGAGCTCGAGCATGTCGACTACTTCAAGTCCCTCGAGCAGATACGCGCGTCATTCCGCCGCTTCATCGAGCTGACACCGGAGAAAACCGGCGTCGCCGTCATTAACGCCGCGGACGAAAACGTCGTCCGCGCCGCCGCCGGCGTCTCAAGGCGTATCATCACCATTTCCGCAGAACCGGATGTAGAAGCCGATTTTGCAGCCGAAAACGTCGTCATGGAACACGGCTGCGCGTCGTTCGCGCTCCGCGCGCCCGACGGTCAGCGTGCGAGCGTCAGAATGCGCGTTCCGGGGCGGCACATCATCTGCGACGCGCTCGCCGCGGCCGCGGCGGCGTACGCCTGCGGCATCGAGCCGGCCGTCTCGGCGGCGGCGCTGTCCTCCTTCTCCGGCGCGGCGCGCCGTATGGAGCCTCAGGGCAAAACGCCGCGCGGAGCCGACGTCTACACCGACTACGCGCATCACCCCACCGAGATAACGACGACGCTCGCGGGAGCGTCCGCGATGGACTACGGGACCGTCTGGTGCGTCTTTCAGCCGCACACATATTCGCGCACGGCGGCGCTCTTCGGCGAATTCGTCGAAGCGCTCGGCCGCGCGGGTCGCCTCGTGCTCGCCGATATCTATTCCGCGCGCGAGACGGACGACTGCGGAGTCAGCTCCGAAAAGCTCGCCGCCGCGGTACCGGGCGCCGTATATATCAAAGATTTCGCGGAAATCGCCGATTATATAAGGGAGAACGCGTCGGGGAACGACGCGGTGATCGTGATGGGCGCCGGCGACATCGACGCACTGTGCCCGATGCTGACCGCGGAGTGAGCGCGTTCGGTAAAAACCGCTCGACCTTAAAGGTACCTTCTCGACAGCGCGCTGTCATTTTCGCGGCTGATTTCGTTAAAAGTTATATTAATATAATAAAAAGGAAACAAAAACTGCATGTCTGTAAAAATTCCGAGTTTTGAGCGCGACCTTGTGAGCGG
>DBRA01000007.1:24562-40019 GCA_002305445.1 Clostridiales bacterium UBA1380
CCGGCGCCGCCGCGATGAGCGGCGTCAACATCGGCTCGCAGGTCACGTTCATTATAACGAACATGGTGTTCGGCCTGTGCGTCGGTGCGACGGTTCTGATCGCGCAGTACCTCGGCGCGGGTGACAAAAACGCGATACGCGAGACGATCGGCACGCTGTTTTCGACGCTTATCGTGCTGTCGGTCGTCATAACCGTCGTCATGCTGGGTCTTCAGACTCCTCTCCTAAGGCTTATCAAAACGCCGGCGGAATCGTTTGCCGACGCGAAAAGCTACTTCTTCGTCACAATGCTCGGCACCGTTTTTATTTTTGCGTATAACGCGCTTTCGGCCGTCATGCGCGGCATGGGCGACAGTAAAAACCCGCTCATATTCGTCGCGATCGCCTGCGTCTGCAACATCGTGCTCGATTTATTCTTTGTCGCGGGTCTGCGTACGGGCGCGGCCGGCGCCGCGATAGCGACGGTCATCTCGCAGGGCGTGTCCGTCGTGCTCTGCGTGTTGTACCTCATGAAAAACGGGTTTATCTTCGACTTCAAGCCTTCATCGTTCCGTTTCCACGGCGACCGGCTGAAAACGCTTCTCCGCGTCGGTATTCCGACGTCGATCCAGAACGTCGCGGTCGGCATTTCGTTCCTGTTTCTGACGACGCTCGTCAACATGATCGGCTTTACGGCGTCCGCCGCGGTCGGCGCGGTCGGCAAATTCAACGGCTTTGCGATACTGCCCGCCGCCGCGATGTCGTCGTCGGTTTCGGCGATGAGCGCGCAGAACATCGGCGCGGGCCAGATCGAGCGCGCGAAGAAGACGATGCACGTCGGAATCGTCATAGCCGCGGTGATCAGCGCGATAATTTTCGTGCTCGTCACGATATGGCCGCAGGCGATACTTGAGATATTCGTCGACAAATCCGACCCCGATTTCGAGGCGGTCGTAACGTACGGCGTCAATTATGTTAAGTCGTTCAAGTTCGACTATCTTCTTGTCCCGTTCGTATTCTGCCTGAACGGCCTCTTCATCGGAGCGGGGCACACGACCTTTTCGCTCGTCAACTCCTGCCTCTCGTCGCTCATATTCAGGATTCCGCTTTCGTACATATTCGGAATGGTGCTCTCGCACGGCATCACCGGCGTCGGGCTCGGCGCGCCCGGCGCGACAGCGGCCTCGCTTGTATTCGGCCTGATCTATTACTTCTCGGGCAAATGGAAAAAATCCACCGTCGTCGATAATGTCGCCGTTCTCGATATTTAAGCGGAGTGCGGTTTACAAAAAAGATACAGAAAAGAAGGGCGCGTCCCTTCTTTTTTTATGTGATATTCGCTTGAAATGTGTTCGGTTGGATGTTATAATTTCATCAGTCGGATGTGAAAAATCGACACAGCCGCGATATATTAATGTTATAACTGTTAAGAAAGGCGTGCGGCGCCGTTTACACGGCGTGACCGCGCGGGCTGTGATTCATGTATAATGAGAGACGCGAAAAAATAAAGGCTCTGCTCGGAACAAAACCCTACGTTTCGCTGAAGGAACTGGAGCAGATGTTTCCGCGGGTCTCCGGAATGACGCTCCGTCGCGACATCGAATACTTCGAACGCGAGGGCGAGGCCATCAAGGTGCGGGGCGGCGCACGTTCGATGAAATTTATAACGACGACGATGGAGGATCCGATATCGTCGAGGATGACGGCGAATCTGGAGGAGAAGGAGCTGATAGCCCGGCACGCCGCCGAACTGCTTGAGACCGGACGCAGCATCTTCATCGACTCCGGCACGACAATGATGAAGCTCGCGGAGCTTGTGCCGAACGAGCGCTTCACGTTCACGACGACCGACCCGAACGTCGCGCTGACGCTGTGCCGCATAGGGCTTCCGATCGTGAACCTCGTCGGCGGGATGCTCAACCGCGACAACCTTTCGGTGTCCGGCTCGCAGGCGATGCGGTTCTTAGAGGACATCAACATAGACGTGGCGTTCATATCGCCGTCGGGCCTGACGGCGAAGAACGGCTTTACCGGCGGCAACTACAGCGAATGCGAGCTGAAGCGCCTTGTCGTCGAAAAGGCGCGCCGCATCGTCATACTTATGAACCGCTCCAAGCTCGATAAAAATCTGCCGTACACCTTCGCGAACATAGGCGATGTTTCCACCATCATCACGGACGGGAAGCTGCCGGACGACATAATGGAACAGGCCGCGCGCTCCGGCGTCGAAGTGATCGACGCGGCAAAAAAGCCGAACGAAGATACAAAGCGCAATTAACATATAAAAAATGCAGGGAAAGGGTAATACGAAATGGCAAAAGTCGTGATAATGCCGAGGCAGGGCCAGAGCGTCGAGTCCTGCGTCATAACGGCGTGGCATAAAAAGGTGGGCGATCCGGTCGCGGCCGGCGACAAGCTTTTCTCCTACGAAACGGATAAGTCCGCGTTCGACGAGGTCGCGGATACCGACGGTACGCTGCTCGCGGTCTTCGCGGGCGAGGGAGACGACGTCGAGTGTCTGCGCGACGTCTGCGTTATCGGCGCGCCCGGCGAGGACTATTCGGCGCTGCTGCAGAATAACGGCTCCGCCGCATCGGCTGAAGCAGTGCCGGCCGCTAAAGCAGAACCCGCCGCGGCGGCTGAACCGGAGACAGCAACCGCTAAAGCTGAGCCTGTATCAGCCGGCGCATCGGAGACAGCTTCTGCGGACAACGCCGGCGGACGCGTAAAAATAAGCCCGCGCGCGAAAAACCTCGCGATCAAGACGAACGCCGACCTGTACGCCGCCGTACCGACCGGCCCGAACGGACGCATAATCGAGCGCGACGTCAACGCGCTGCTCGATGCCGGAAAGACCGCGGCGGCCGAGACCGTCGCCGCCTTCCTCGCCGGCAGGCCCGCCGCCGTCGCGGCGGTATCTGCCGTCGCAGCACCCGCCGCCTCGACCGCGGAAACCGCACCCGCCGCCGCGGCTCCTGCCGCTCCCGCCGCAGAGACACCAGCCGCTGCGCCGGACGGCGAATACACCGCGGAAAAGCTGCCCAACATCCGGAAGATAATAGCTAAGGCGATGCACGCTTCGCTTTCCGAGTCGGCGCAGCTCACGCTCAACGCGTCCTTCGATGCGACCGCGATCCTCGCATACCGCGAGAAGGTCAAATCCGACGGCGAAGCGCTCGGACTGCCCAACATTACAATAAACGACATGGTGCTGTACGCCGTTTCGCGCGTGCTGCCGAAGCACCCTGACATAAACGCCAACCTCGTCGGCGACGAGATGCGCCGCTACAGTACCGTCAACCTCGGCGTCGCCGTCGACACCGAACGCGGGCTGATCGTACCGAAGATTTTCGGCGCCGAAAAGCTGACGCTCGCCGAAATCTCAAGGCGAATCAAATCGCTCGCCGCCGAAGCGAGAAGCGGAAAAATATCGCCCGACTTCTTAAAGAACGGCACTTTCACCGTCACGAACCTCGGCGCCTTCGGCGTCGAATCGTTCACGCCGGTCATCAATCTGCCCGAAACCGCGATCCTCGGAGTCGACTGCGCCGTAAACCGCGTCCGCGACGACGGCAGCGTCTACAAGGCGATGGGGCTCTCGCTCACGTTCGACCACCGCGCCGTCGACGGCGCTCCCGCCGCGCGCTTCCTCAAGGACGTCTGCGACGCGCTCGAGCGCTTCGATCTGCTGCTCGCGCAGTAAACATAGAAAACAGCATTGATATACAGCTCAGAAGGGAAACAACTTATAATGGAAAAATTCGATCTTATCGTGCTCGGTGGCGGCCCCGCCGGTTATAACGCAGCCCAGAGGGCCGCGAAGGGCGGACTCAAGACCGTCCTTATCGAAGAGCGCTCTCTTGGCGGCGTGTGCCTCAACGAGGGCTGCATACCGACAAAGACGCTGCTCTATTCGGCGAAGATATACGACTACTCGAAGCACAGCGCACCGTACGGCGTCACCTTTGAGGGGGCGAAGATCGACCACAGCGCCGTCGTGACGCGCAAGAACAAGGTCGTCACGACGCTTGTCGCAGGCGTCAAATCGTCGATGAAGCGCGCGGGCGTGACGGTCGTCGCCGGCACGGGCAGAATCGACGGTAAATGCGACGACGGCTACGTCGTCCGCACCGCGGATATGGAATTCGCCGCGCCGAAGCTGCTCATATGCACCGGCTCCGAGGCGGTCGTGCCGCCGATACCGGGTCTGCGCGAGGGCATACCGACAGGTTTCGTCATGACCAACCGCGAGATACTCGACCTGCGCGAGGTTCCGGCGCGCCTCGCCGTCATCGGCGGCGGCGTCATCGGGCTCGAGATGGCGAGCTACTTCAACTCCGTCGGCTCCGAGGTCACGGTCATCGAGATGCTGCCGCAGATAGCCGGCGCGACCGACGCCGACGTCGCGAAGCTGCTCAAAAAGAATTACGAGAGCCGCGGCGTCAGGTTCGAGCTCGGCGCGAAGGTCGTCGCCGTCGGCGACGGTTCCGTCACATACGAAAAGGACGGCGGAACCGTCAGTCTGCCGTGCGACCGCGTGCTCGTCTCTGTCGGACGCCGCGCGCGCACAGCCGACATCGGCCTTGAGAGCGTCGGCGTCGCGACCGAGCGCGGAGCCGTTATAACGGACGAGCGCTCCCGCACGAACGTGCCCGGAATCTGGGCGGCGGGCGACGTCAACGGCCGATCGATGCTCGCGCACACCGCTTACCGCGAGGGCGAAGTCGCCGTAAACGACATGCTCGGCTTAAAGGACGCGGTCAACTACCGCTCGATCCCGTCCGTCATATATACGAACCCCGAAGTCGCCGCCGTCGGCGAGACTGAGGCGACAGCGAAGGCTGCGGGCCTCGACGTCGAGTGCGTCACGCTGCCGCTGCGCTTCAGCGGCCGATACATCGCCGAAAACGAGAGGGGCGACGGCTTTGTGAAGCTCGTGCTCGGCCGCGAGCATAAGAATATTCTGGGCGTGCACATGATCGGGACATACGCTTCCGAGATAATCTACGGCGCGGCCATGATGGTCGACCGCGAATACCGCGTCGCCGACGTGCAGAAGTTCGTCTTCCCGCATCCCACGGTGTGCGAGGTCCTGCGCGAAGCCATGTTCGAATGACGAAGATAATTAAAATAACATAAGGAGCAACCGCGATGCCTAAATCTCAATTCATCGACCCCGCAAAAGTGTTCGAGCCGGGGGAGATTACATTCAAGCCCATCGACGTATGCAAATACGACCTGACTCTTGACGAAGAGAAAAAGCTGTACTCGAAGGAGGATTTCCTGCGCATCTACCATGACATGCGCACGATCCGCGAGTTCGAGACAATGCTCAACGAAGTCAAGACAAAATCCGCCTACAACGGCATCGAATACAACAACCCCGGTCCGGCTCACCTTTCCATCGGGCAGGAGGCTTCCGCGGTCGGCGAAGCGTACTGCCTTGACATTAACGACCTCACCTTTGGCAGCCACCGCAGCCACGGTGAGATACTCGCGAAGGGTCTTTCGTCCATCGAAAAGCTCGGAGACGACGAGCTGTACGGCATAATGAAAGATTTCTTGGGCGGCACCATTCTCTCGATCGTCGAAAAGCACATGAAGACGTCGAGCGTCAGGGAACTCGCGAAAAACTTCCTGCTTTACGGCGCGCTCGCCGAGATTTTCGCGCGTACGACCGGCTTCAACCGGGGTTTAGGCGGCTCGATGCACGCCTTCTTCATCCCGTTCGGCATCATGCCGAACAACGCGATCGTCGGCGGCTCCGGCCCGATCGCAACCGGCGCGGCGCTATACAAGCGCTCGAACCACAAGCCCGGCATCGTCATCGCCAACAGCGGCGACGGCGCGTGCGGACGCGGCCCCGTCCTCGAGTCGTTCAATTTCGCGGCGATGGATCAGATCACGAAGCTCTGGGGCATGGACGGCAGATACAGCGACGGCGGCATGCCGATACTTTTCAACGTGTTCAACAACTTCTACGGCATGGGCGGTCAGACCCGCGGCGAGACTATGGGCTTCGATATGCCCGCGCGTCTCGGCGCCGGCTTCAACCCGGACATGATGCACGCGGAGCGCGTCAACGGCTACGACCCGCTCGCGGTCATCGACGCCGTCAGGCGCAAGAAGGAGCTGCTTCTCGCGGGCAAGGGTCCGGCGCTGCTCGACGTTGTCACCTACCGCGTCTCCGGCCACTCGCCGTCAGACTCGTCCACATACCGCTCCCCTGAGGAGATTCAGGCGTGGATCGACGCCGATCCGATCGCCGCGTACCGCAGAAAGATGGTCGCGGGCGGCGTTATAAGCGAGGACGAGTTCGCCGCCGTCGACGAAGCGATCGTGTCGCGCATGACCGAGATCATGAAGCTGTCCATCAACGACGAGATCTCGCCGCGCATGGATCTCGCGAAGGACCCCGACGCAATCGCGTCCATCATGTTCTCGAATCAGAAGATACACAGCATGGACACGACGCGCGAAGCGGATATGCTCATGCCGAAGGAGGAGTGCCCGCGCGTAAAGGAGATCGCCGGCAAGGTCCGCACCGCCTTCGACGAGAACGGCAAGCCCGTCTCCAAGATGAAGCTCTACAACATCCGCGACGGTCTCTTCGAGCCGATCATCGACAAGTTCTACGACGACCCCACGCTGATCGCCTACGGCGAGGACAACCGCGACTGGGGCGGAGCGTTCGGCGTCTACAAGAAAATGACCGAAGCCGTCCCGTATCACCGCTTCTTCAACGCGCCCATATCCGAGTCCGCGATAGTCGGCAGCGCCGTCGGCTATGCGATGTGCGGCGGCCGCGTCATCGTCGAGCTGATGTACGCCGACTTCATCGGCTGCGCCGGCGACGAAATTTTCAACCAGATGGCGAAGTGGCAGGCAATGTCGGCGGGTATACTCAAGATGCCGATCATCCTCCGCGTCTCGGTCGGCTCCAAGTACGGGGCGCAGCACAGCCAGGACTGGACGGCGCTCACCGCGCACATTCCGGGACTCAAGGTCGTCTTCCCGGCGACTCCGGCCGATGCCAAGGGTCTGATGACGAGCGCTCTCGAGGGCACCGACCCCGTCGTGTTCTTCGAATCGCAGCGCATCTACGACAAGGGCGAGGAATTTTTGCCGGGCGGCGTTCCGGCCGGCTACTATGAGGTGAAAATCGGCGATCCCGATGTTAAGCGCGTCGGCAAGGACGTCACGATCGTCACGATCGGCGCCGTGCTTTACCGCGCGATGGAGGCCGCGAAGATACTGGAGGGAAAATACGGCGTTTCCGCCGAGATCATCGACGCCCGCTCCATCGTACCGTTCGATTACACGAAGGTCATCGAGTCCGTGAAAAAGACCGGCAGGATCATCATCGTCGGCGACGCCTGCGAGAGAAACTCCGTCATGCGCGATATGGCGTCGAACATCACCGAGTTTGCGTTCGATTACCTTGACGCGCCGCCCGTGGCGCTCGGAAGCCGCAACTGGATCACGCCCGCGCACGAGCTCGAGCCGTGGTTCTTCCCGCAGCCCGCGACAATCATTGACGCGATTCACGAAAAGCTCATGCCGCTTCCCGGCCATGTTCCGGCATACAACGAAACCGAACTCGAAAAGCAGAACCGCTCGAAGCTGGGTGTTTAATTAAGGAGGGCGCAAAGCGCCCTTCTTTTTATGCCGTAAGCGCTGCGTAAAATATTACCCGCAGCGCTTTACTTTGTAATCATATTAGTGTATAATTGTATAAACGACAAAAGACGGATTTATAAATGCTTTTTATTATAAATAACGATATCCGCGACCCGTATTTCAACCTCGCCGCCGAGGAATACTTCCTATCGACGCTAAACGGCTCCGCCGTCATGCTCTGGCGCAACGCTCCGTCGGTCATCATCGGGCGCAACCAGAACGCATACGCCGAGGTCAACGACGCGTACGTCCGCGATCACGGCATAGCCGTCGTGCGCCGCCTGACCGGCGGCGGCGCGGTGTTTCACGACCCGGGCAACGTAAATTACAGCTTCATCGCGCCGGACGACGGCGGCGGCATCGATTTCCCGCGCTTTATGCAGCCCGTTATCGACGCGCTGCGCTCGCTCGGCGTCGAGGCTTCGGCCGACGGCAGAAACGATATAGTCGCGTCGAAGGACGGCGCGTCGTTTAAGATATCCGGTAACGCACAGTGCGTCTATCCGCGCTCAGACCGCGCCATGAGACTGCACCACGGCACGCTTCTGTACGGTGCGGATCTGTCGCGCATGTCCGGCGCGCTGACGGTCAACACGGCGAAGATGGCGTCGAAGGGTATCAAGTCCGTAAGATCGCGCGTAATTAACATAGCGGAGATGATTTCGGCAGACGCCGGCATCAACGGTGTCGAAGATTTTGTAAACTATCTGTCCGACCATTTAAGTCAACTGTATAATACGCGGCCGCGCAGTTATACAGATGACGAAATTTCCGCGATAAAACATCTGCGCGATGAAAAGTACGCGCGTTGGGAATGGAATTACGGCGAGTCGAAGGTCTACTCCGTCGAAAAGGAACGGCGGTTCCCGTTCGGAACGGTCACGGTCAGGCTCGACGCCAACGGCGGAATCGTACGCGAAATGGACGTGTCCGGCGACTTTTTCGGCGTCGCGCCCGTCGACCTCCTATCGCAGGCGGTGAAAGGCGTGCGTTATGAGCGCGACGCGGTTAAAGATGCGCTTTCAGCCGTCGATATAGGCGAGTGTATAAGCGGATGCACACTTGACGATATACTGTCATTGATGTTCGATTAACCGCATTTGCATAAAATGCAGATGCAGAAAAATACAAATGCAAAAAACTCGGAGGATATGACGATGCCCTCTATGAGACGCGACGAAAAGACCGATTATCTTTTCAAGGCGATACTTTCGCTCAAAACGACGGACGAGTGCTACGCGTTTTTCGACGACCTTTGCACCGTTGCGGAGCTTCAGGAGATGTCAAAACGGATGATGGCCGCGAAAATGCTCGCGGACAACTGCATCTACAACGAAATCGTCGAGAAGACGGGACTGTCGACGGCGACGATCAGCCGCGTCAACCGCTGCCTTAAATACGGCAGCGACGGCTACCGCCTTATCCTCGACCGCCTGCAGAAGGAAGAATGACGCAGTATTCGGCGCTCGCGGCGGTATACGATAAGTTGAACGGCGGCATCGATTACGTTCGCTGGGCGGACTATATCGAAGCAGTTTTCGACAAATGCCTGCCGGCGAGGCCGGAGCTTGTCCTCGACCTCGCCTGCGGCACAGGTGCTATGACAATCGAGCTTGCGCGCCGCGGATATGACATGACCGGCATCGACGCGTCGCCGGACATGCTTTCGGAGGCACAGCGGAAGTCCTCAGAGATCGGGAACATCCTATACCTCTGCCAGGATATGACGTCGTTCGAGTTGTACGGGACAGTCGGCGCGATTGTCTGCTGTCTCGACGGGATAAACTACCTGACGGACACGGAAAGCCTCCGCCGGTGCTTTTCGCTCGCCCGCAATTACCTCGACCCCGGCGGGCTGTTCATCTTCGACGTCAACACACCGTTTAAATTCGAGAACATCTTCGGCAGCTCGACGTATGTATACGACGAAAAAGATGTATACTGCGTCTGGAGAAACTACTACAACGATAAAAAAGGCATATGCCGTTTTGCGCTCGACATATTCGAGCGGTGTGGTGACGGAAGATGGCGCAGACGGTACGAGACGCAGACCGAAAAGTGCTGGAGCCGCCGCACGCTTGAAAAAACGTTCACGGAAACCGGATTCGAGACCGTGCTCTTTACAGGCGGATACGATTTCAATCCGCCCGCACCGGACGCGCAGCGGTGGCACATCGCGGCGAAAGCGATAAAATAAGGCAGACGACTAATATAAGCAGATATTATACAAATGACGAAAACAAACGGGTGATAATAGACAAATATGAAAAATGCATCATATATACTCCGCGGGATGACGCGCGACGGCAGCGCGAGAATAGTTGTCGAGAATTCGACCGAAATAGTCAACGATGCCATGAGGCTGCACCACACGTCGCCGACAGCGACGGCGGCGCTCGGGCGCACGCTGACCGCCGCTTCGATGATGGGTTCGCTGATGGGCGGCAAAGAAGACAGCCTGACCGTCGCGATAAACGGCGACGGGCCGGTCGGCTCGATCGTCGCCGTGGCGGATTACATGGGAAACGTCAAGGGTTACGTCGGCGATCCGACCGCAGAAGCGGATGCAAAATCAAACGGCAAGCTGAACGTTTCCGGCATAGTCGGCGACGGACGGCTTACCGTGTCGCGCTTCCTCGACGGCAAGCCGTATAACGGCGTCGTCAGGCTCAAATCCGGCGAAATCGCGGAGGACATCGCCGCGTATTATGCGGAAAGCGAGCAGGTGCCGACCGTCTGCTCGCTCGGCGTTCTTGTCGGAGAAGAGGACGGACGGCTCATATGCCGCGCCGCAGGCGGGGTTATAGTACAGCTGCTTCCGTTCGCGGACGAGAAGATAATAGGAATACTCGAGAAAAACGCGGCGTCGCTTGCGAACATATCAACTCTTATCAATAACGGCGCGACAGGCAAAGAGATAGCCGACATCGCGCTCGCCGGTATCGAATACGACGTTTTCGACGAGTTCGAGGTTGCGTACCGCTGCGACTGCTCGCGGGAGCGTACGGCAAAAATGCTTCTCGGCATGGGGAAAAACGACGTTATGAAGCTGTTTGAGGAGAAAAACGACGAAGACATCGAAGCGGCATGCTACTTCTGCGACAAGAAGTATGTTTTTACAAAAGAGGACGTCGAAGCGCTCTTTAGTTCGGTAAAATAAAATCCCCTATAATTTTTTGAAAAAGGTGTTGACAAGCCGTGAGCCTTATGCTATAATAATCGACGTCGCAAGCGGAACGGTGATGGCGCCGCGACCCGGCTGGCGCCCGACAGTCAGGGGGCATAGCTCAGCTGGGAGAGCATCTGCCTTACAAGCAGAGGGTCACAGGTTCGAGTCCTGTTGTCCCCATCCAACGCAAATTGGCCCAGTAGTTCAGATGGTTAGAACGCTAGCCTGTCACGCTAGAGGTCAGGGGTTCGAGTCCCCTTTGGGTCGTACCGCGTTCGGTGTGAACGCGGACGCGCAGAAAGTTACGTCGGAATGTCGGCCAGACGGCAGCGGACAGAACGACGGATCATACAGGCGCAAAGCAATATTCCATGTCACATTTGAGCGGGTCTTCGAACGGTTGAAGCAGGGACACGCCGAATTCGCCTCTGTAGCTCAGTTGGTAGAGCAGGGGACTGAAAATCCCCGTGTCGTTGGTTCAATTCCGACCGGAGGCACTCCGGCACACAAGTGTGTGCTGTGTTAAAATGCGGATTTAGCTCATTTGGTAGAGCGCAACCTTGCCAAGGTTGAGGTGGCGGGTTCGATCCCCGTAATCCGCTTTTGGGCGATTTTGAAAATAAAAACAACATCCCCGCGGATGTTGTTTTTATTAAAAGCGTATACCGAAAATCCACGGCGAAATATACCGTACATGGCGCCATAGCCAAGTGGTAAGGCACGGGTCTGCAAAACCCTTATGCCCCGGTTCAAATCCGGGTGGCGCCTCTTCGAAAAGCACGTTGCGCATGCTCGTCATGCAGAACGTGTTTTTTCATTTTCATATGCTTTTGAAGCATGTGGCAGAATTTTTACCGGCACGCAGTAAACTTTCTTTCATTATATATACTGTTTACCGATCATAAAACATGCTCGTGTTTTTACTTAAAACGAATGATACAATATTTTCGGCACGCTCACGCGTGCTTTTTATTTTCATGGAAAATACCGACAGCGGGAATATGTATTATTACTCTGCATAAGAAAATACCAGAAGATTTTCTCGGAAATATTACACAGTCGCGGTAAAATATGATATAATAAGGCGAATCGGGCACGGCTGCAGCCCCGCGCCCTAAGACGAAGACAAGGCGGCGCTCGGATATGAAAACTTTCGATTTAATAAGCGCGACGGCCCGCACCGGCGACGGCAGGGGGTATGTATTTTCGCCTGACAGCCACGCGGCCGGCGGTATCGTTTCGATGGAGACATGCGGGCTCGAACTTACAGTCAAACGCGAATCGTACGGCGACGGCGAGCTTGTGTCGGCGCACCTTGACCTGCATGACGGCGAGACCTTCGACCCCGACTGCGCGCTCGAGCTCGAATTCGCGATGAAAGACGGCGCCTGGATGGCTGACACGCTTGTGGGCGAGTACTGGTGCAGGCCGTTTTTCGGTAAATGCGCGGCTGATATACCGGATGAGACGCAGTGCGTCGTCTGCGGCGGGACGGGCAGCCGCAAAGCCGCGCTTGTCGTGTGCGGAGATACGTTCCGCTCTGTCATAAAGGGCAGCGGAAACGCTGAGCGTCACTCGTTCTCGGTGCGGCTTCGCTCCGGCGTCGGATACATCTCGTCAGCCGATACGCCGGTCATAGCGTTCGGATGCGGAACGACCGCGAACGCAGCCGTGCACGCAGCCGCGCTTTGCGGTTCGAAGTTGATCCCGGGCGCGGACTGCCCGCTCAGGGAGGAGCGCGAATACCCGCAGCTGTTCGAATATCTCGGCTGGTGCTCGTGGGACGCGCTGCAGATACGAGTATCCGAAGCCGGACTTATCGAAAAGGCCGACGAGTTCGTCGAAAAGGGCATACCCGTCCGCTGGGCGATAATCGACGACATGTGGGCGACCGTCGCCGGACTCAACGAAGCGAAATACGACTCTTTCAGCGAGATGTGCGCTATCATGCACAGGAGCGCGCTTGCGTCTTTTAAAGCGGATCCGGAACGCTTTCCAAACGGCCTGAAGCACTGCATCGACGAGCTGAAAAAGCGCGGACTGAAGGTCGGAATGTGGCACCCCGCAACCGGCTACTGGTTCGGAATCGATAAAGACAGCGATCTGGCAAAGCAATTCGACGGACGCCTAATGACTACGGCGGAAGGAAGACTGCTGCCAAAAACCGACTTGGAATCGACAGATGCCTTTTATCACGCGTGGTACAACTATATAGTCGAGTCCGGCGCGTCGTTTGTCAAGGTCGACAACCAGAGCCACCTGCGAAGGGATGCGCGCGGCACGATCCCCATCGGCGAAGCGGCAAAAAATATGCACGAGGCAATAGAGCGGTCGATTATACTGAAGTTCCACGGCTGCATGATCAACTGTATGGGTATGGCCGCCGAAAATATGTGGCACCGCAGATACAGCGCGGTATCGCGCACGAGCGATGATTTTCTGCCCGAGAACCGCGACTGGTTTGCGAAGCATATTACGCAGTGCGCGTATAACTCGCTCGTACAGGGCCAGTTTTACGTCTGCGACTGGGACATGTGGTGGACAGACGACTCGCAGGCACAGAAGAACGCCGTTCTAAGAGCCATAAGCGGCGGTCCGGTTTATGTAAGCGACAAAATCGGCAGAAGTAAAAAAGAGCTGCTCTCGCCGCTTTGCCTGTCGGACGGCAGAATACTGAGGCTTGACGCGCCGGCGGTGCCGTCGGAAGACTGTATCTCAGCAAATCCCGAAACGTCGGAGCGCATATTCAAACTTGTCAACCGCGCCGGTGAATGCGGCGTTGCGGCATGCTTTAATATAAACAAAGAAGGCGCGGCGGGCGGCGAGCTTCGTCCGTCCGATTGCGGACTGCCATATAATAAGGAAGGATATTTCGCATACGACTTTTTTTCGCACACCGGAGCCAAAATAAACGATGACGAACCTATGAAAATAACGCTCGTCGATTGCGACGACTTCCGTCTCTACACGATCGCGCCGATATATAACGGCGTCGCGGTTCTGGGTCTGCGCGATAAATACGTCATGAGAGCCGGACTCGCGGGCGCGGACGGAAGAACGGCGATTGCCAAAGAACCGGGTACGCTGCTCGTGTATGCGGAGGGCGACGCTCCGATGTTTTTGGCAAAAGGCAAAATTCTTGAATATACGAGAAACGATGCCGTTTACACCGTTGAACTCGACGAAACGACCGGCCTGCGCGTCGTTATCATGCGCCGTGCGGACGAAACGGCGGAGGAGCTGATGGTGCCGCAGTATTTGTATGAAGATGAGGGTGACGACTCCGAGGTTATCAAAAATATTATTAAATAGACTTTAATATTACAGTTGCATTACAAAAGCGGATGGGGTATTGTAAAAAAACGCCACATCCGCTATTATTTTACTTGCAGGGAAAACATCTCTATTTATCACGCCGCCGTTGCGTCGGGACACGAAGCTGACGGATAAAAGGTCCGCTGCGCATGTGTCTGGAGAGACGGCGCGGCGGAGGGGCGATAAAAGAGTAACCCTCAAAATTAAAAAGGAGACAACGGAAACTATGAAGAAACTCTTAGCACTTACCCTTGCGCTTCTCATGGTCTTCAGCGGCGTTGTCGGTGTCTTTGCAGAAGACGCTGATGAGGAAGTCGTTGAAGAAGTCGCTGAAGTTTCGATTCCCGAGGAACAGCAGAATGCTGCTGCGTATCTCGGCGCTCTCGGACTTCTCAAAGGCAACGAAGACGGCGACTATATGCTCGCCGACGACGTTCAGCGTTACCAAGCGGCTCTCCTGTTCGCCCGTGCTCTCACCGGCGACCTCGACGACGCCCACTGGAGCACCGGCGTTGAAGCTTACAATCCTTTCGAGGATACGAAGAACAACGAGTACTCCAAGTACGCTGCTGCGTTCAATTACTGCTACCAGAAGGGTATAATCAACGGCAAGTCCGCCACCACGTTCGCTCCTGCTGACGGCATCATCCTGCAGGAACTCCTCGCGATGGCAGTCCGCGCCCTCGGTTACACCGGTCTTGCTTACCCGTCTATCTCCAATGAGAAGGCTGTCTCTCTCGGCCTGATCGATGGTCTTACCGGCGTTGGTTTTGAAGATGTTCTGAGCCGCGGCGAAGTCGCTCTCGTGCTCTACAACATGCTCTTCAAGGCCGTCCCCGCCAACGGTGCCAAGTATCTTGCTCAGAGCGTATTCAACGCTACTGCCGCCACCTACGTGGTTACCGCTACCGCCCGTGCTATTTACGAGGTCAAGGGTTCCACCGTTGCTCGTGAAGAGTACCTTGCAGTTAAGGCGATCGAGAACGGCGCTCTCACCGGCGACGCTTACTATCTGCCTTACGCTCCGTTCTTCAAGGCTTACTCCGCGATGATGGGCACCGAGTTCACCGACGCTGACTATGCCGCTCTTTCGAAGAACGACCGCGAAGTATTTGCCAACGAGCTCGTCGGCAAGTCCTTCACCATCCTCTCCAAGGATAACCTCGCCACCGTCCTGAAGCTGACCGCCAACGACGTTCTCACTCTCAAGAACGAAGGCAAGTCCAGCTCCGAGATCAAGTTTGACTCCGGCAAGCTCGTAGTCGGCGATGTTAAGTATACTCTTACCGACAAGTACACTGCTCTGAACAACAC
>DBRA01000033.1:0-151 GCA_002305445.1 Clostridiales bacterium UBA1380
TAAAAACGAGATCGACACTTTTACTTATAAAAACAAGCTCTACTGGCTCTGCGGCGATATAAACATCGGCGACGACTATGCCGTTCAGGTGCTCTACTTCAATAAGAAGATGTGCAACGATTTCGGTCTCGAAACGCCTTACAACGCCATA
>DBRA01000033.1:221-716 GCA_002305445.1 Clostridiales bacterium UBA1380
GTCATGCACTGGCTGTACCCGATGGGCGAGACGCTCGTCGATGTCGGAGCCGACGGAACGCTCGAGCCGCGCATACTGAACGAAAGGCATATCAACGCTGTCGATACGCTCTTCGATTACTTCGTGACAAAGGGCATGGCTTATCCGGGCGACGTTAACAACGACGTCACACCGTTCACCGAGAGCCGAACGCTGTTCTACGGCAACCAGCTCTATACGCTTGAGCTGCTGCGCGATATGGAGGACGACTTCGGTATAATTCCGATGCCGAAGATGACGAGCGACCAGAAGAGCTACGGCGCGTTCATATCGCACGGCGGCGGCACTGCTTTCGCCGTTCCGGTAACAAATAACCGCCACGACGAAACGGGCGCTTTGCTTGAAGCGCTCTGCGGAATGTCGACCGATACGCTCCGCAGCGCTTTCTACGATGTTCTGTTCTCGTCGAAGTTCGTCCGCGACGAGGAGTCGGTCGCGATGCTCGATACGATTTTC
>DBRA01000033.1:854-23707 GCA_002305445.1 Clostridiales bacterium UBA1380
GCGAAGCGCCGCTTCCGTCGCTGCGGCGACAAGCGGCAGCGTAGCCGTCGATAAAAGCGACGTCAGGCCGACCGCCGCGGCCGCGAACTTGGGGCGGATATCGTACAGCTCAGCGAACATCACAGTGTTTGCCGCGACAGGCATCGCCGCCAGTATCGTCAGAAACATGACGAGATCCGCGGAAAGGCCGCACAGCGCCGCGATAAGTCCGACCAGCGCGGGCGCCGTGAAAAGACGCAGAGCGGCTATCGCATACAGCTTGGGCGATGTGAATATCTCCTTCGGACTCATGGTCGAGATGAGACCGCCCGTGATGATCATCGATATCGGCGTGCATATCTTGCCGATGCTGTCGACGGCCGCTGCGACGGCGTCCGGCACCGGAACGCGGAACGCGAACAGCGCGAGGCCGATAAGGCACGGCAGCGTGCCGTAATTAAGGATCATGCTCTTTAAGTTGATTTTGATATCGGACCGCTTGCGGCCGAGCAGCACCATGCCCCAGGTCCATGTGAAGATGTTGAACGCGATGATGTAAAAGCTGCCCCAGAAGGTTCCGGTATCGCCGAACATGGCGCGCAGCAGCGGAAAGCCCATGAAGCCGCAGTTGGCGAAGATGACGGAGAACTCGAATATCTTGCGCTCGTCGATATCCTTCATGCGAACGGCCGCTGTAAACGCGGCGAGTGCGATGACGATGTGCGACGCGACGGCGAGGCCGAGGATCATAAACCCCGTCTTCAGATTTTCGGGGCTGTATTCGACGTCGAGCATCGCGTCGATCAGCATGAACGGCTGGCCGACGCAGATGATCAGCTTCGACAGCACCTTCGACGAATCCTCGCTCAAGATGCGGAACCGCCGCGCGACATATCCCGCGGCGAGCATGATGAACAGCGATATCGCAGTCGTGACGACTGCCGCGACAGTGGTGCTCATTCGGCAAGCGCGTCAAGCTCCGCTTTGACGGCCTTCATATCCGTGTACATATCCTCGCGCTTGCGCGGGTCGCGCAGAAGCAGCGACGGGTGATATACGGCGCACATGCGCACGCCGGCGCGCTCGAACCACACGCCGTGCTCGCGCGTTATCTTGAAGTCCGGCTTTATCAGCCGCATCGCGGATATGCGCCCGAGGCATACGATGATTTTCGGGCGCAGCAGCCGCACCTGCTCCCGCAGAAACGGCAGGCACGCGTCCTCCTCTGCCGGAAGCGGGTCGCGGTTCTTCGGCGGACGGCATTTTAGCACGTTCGTTATGTATACGTCCGACCGCTCGATTCCGACCGCTTCGAGATAGCGGTCGAGAAGCTGGCCGGCCGCGCCGACGAAAGGCATTCCGGTCGCGTCCTCGCGCTCGCCCGGCGCCTCGCCGACGAACAAAAGCCGCGCCTTCTCCGAACCGGCGCCGAAAACACAGTTATTGCGCGTTTCATGCAGCGGACAGCGTGTGCAGGCCGTGCATTCCGCGCGCAGCTCATCCCATGTCATTGTTGTGTAGTTCTCCAGTTCCGCTTTTATTGATAAAATTATACCACATGCGCATCTCTTATACAAGCGCGTTTTTGCTCCGCGCACTTGCGCCGCCGCCCGATATCTGCTATAATGATGTGGATTAATGATATTTTCGGAGGCGCGCTTTTGAAAGTCGCCGGTAAAATAATAAAATGGACGCTCATAGCGTTCATTATCGCAGTGAACGCGCTGCTGGTGCTGCGCGTCTGCATGCACGATGACAAGTCGTTGTTCAACGGGCTGTATGTTGACGACACGCTGCGCGCCGCTTGGACGGGCGACGCCGAAAACTTCGCGAAGACACACTCGATCGCCGATATCATTTCCGAGGACGGCGTGATGTACGCCTATAACCTCGTCTATGTCGAGTCGGCGGCGCGCCTGCAGGTCACGGTGCGCGTCAACGACCGCGTCTTGCGCGACCTCTACGGCGGGAACGCATCGGTTTCGTTCGAGGACGCGTTCAGCTTCGCGCTGACCGGCACAGATATGAAGATAGAGCCGACGGTCGTCAAGTACGGCCACAAATTCATGTACAGCTATGTCATGCTTATCTTCGACGGTGTAATATTCCCGCCGACGATGGAGCCGGTGACAAGCGAAAACGGCGCAGACATCTCCCGGAAGTGGCAGATCGCGATATACGCCGCGGCAGACAAATCGTCGCCGTATGAAACGCTACCCGTGCACTATGCCGACCAGCCGTGGAAAGTTTATCCGATATCGGGCTCCCTGCAGAAGTCGCTCGAAAAGTGACGCGCGGCATATAAAAACGCAGCTCGCATGAAAAAGCGTGACTCGCATGAAAAAGCGCAGCTCGCATGAAAAAGCGCAGCTCGCATAATAAAGCGCATCTCCCGCAAAGGAGATGCGCTTCTTTTTATTACCGTCGGTTATTATAATCCCGCTGTTGCGCCGCTCGCGTTAGAGCGGACGGCCGAGCCGTCAGCAGGCGAGAACCTTTTCGGCTTCGGCGAGCGCCTCGGCGATCTTCGATATATCGCGTCCGCCGGAGGTGGCGCTGTCGGGACGGCCGCCGCCCTTGCCGCCGGCGACGGCGCTGACCGCCTTGAGGATGTTGCCGGCGTGAGCGCCGGCGGCGACCGCGTCCTTGCCCGCGGCGGCGACGAAGTTGAGCCTGTCGCCGGAATGGACGGCGAAGACGGCCACGACGTCGGCGTCGGAGCTCTTGAACGCGTCGCACAGCCCTCTCGCCGCGTCGAGCGTCATATCGCCGAGGTCGGCGGCTATCAGGCGGACCTTGCCGATCTGCTTTGCAGACGCGCGCAGGCTGTCGGCCTTTGCGTTCGCCAGCTTCGCGCCGAGCGCCTCGATCTCGTGCTTCGCGTCCTTGAGCTCGCCCTGAATCTGGGCGGCGCGGCGCGGAAGGTCGGCGGCTCCGTTAGCCTTAAGCGCGCGCGCGGTCTCGGCGATGAGCGCGTCGGAGTTTGCGATAAGCGCGAGCACGCCGCGGCCTGTCGTGCCCTCGATGCGGCGCACGCCCGCGGCGACGGACGATTCGCTTATAACCTTAAATAAACCGAGGCGCGAGATGTCGTCGATGTGCGTGCCGCCGCAGAGCTCGCAGGAGTAGTCGCCCATCTTGACGACGCGGACGACGCTGCCGTATTTTTCGCCGAACAGCGCCATCGCGCCCATCGACCTTGCGGTGTCTATGTCGGTTTCGACCGTCGTGACCTCGGCGCCGCGGAGTATGTGCTCGTTCACGATCGCTTCGACGCGCGCGATCTCGTCCGGCGTCATCGCCTGGAAGTGCGAGAAGTCGAAGCGGACGCGCTCCGCGTCGACGTATGAGCCCGCCTGCTCGACATGGCTGCCGAGCACCTCGCGCAGCGCCGCCTGAAGCAGGTGCGCGGACGAGTGGTTGCGGCGGATATCGTCGCGGCGCTCGCGGTCGACGGCGGCGGTCACGGTATCGCCCGCGCGGAGGATGCCGTCGGCGAGCGTGCAGATGTGGACGTATACGCCGTCGGACTTCTTCGTGTCCGTGACGGTGATCGAGCAGTTGTCGTTTGAAATCACACCGGCGTCGCCGACCTGGCCGCCGCCTTCGCCGTAGAACGGCGTACGGTCGAGCACGAGCGTGAACTCGCCCTCGCTCGCCTCGTCGAGCTTCTCGCCGTCGGCGATAATGGTGAGCACCTTCGCCTCGGACGTGTATTCGTTATAACCGGTGAATTCGGTTTTCGGCAGCTCTGCGAGAAGCGTCTTCGACGCGTCGCTCCAGCCCGATATGTTGGCGCGGGCGGAGCGAGCGCGGGTCTTCTGCTCCTTCATCAGCTCGTCGAAGCGCGCGTCGTCGACGGACAGCCCCGCTTCGGCGGCGATTTCGCGCGTCAGGTCGACGGGGAAGCCGAACGTGTCGTACAGCTTGAATGCGTCGTCGCCGGAAAGCACGCCGATACCGTCCGCCTTCGCTTTCGCGATGTGCTCGGAGAGCATGGCGAGGCCGGAGTCGATCGTCGCGTCGAAGCGCTCCTCCTCGATCGCGATCACGCGCTTGATGTAGTCGGCGCGCGTGTCAAGCTCGGGATATGCGCCGTGATTCTCGCCGATGACGACGTCGCACAGATCGCAGAGGAAGCGGCGGTTGATGCCGAGCAGCTTGCCGTGGCGCGCGGCGCGGCGCAGTATGCGGCGAAGAACGTAGCCGCGTCCCTCGTTCGACGGCAGAACGCCGTCGCAGATGAGGAATGTGGACGCGCGGATGTGGTCGGTTATTATGCGGATGGAAATGTCGTCCTTGCGGTTCTCGCCGTACTTCTTGCCGGCAATCGCGCAGACGGAGTCGAGAATCTTGCGTATCGTGTCGATCTCGAACATGTTGTCTACGTCCTGCATGACGCAGGCGAGGCGCTCGAGACCCATGCCGGTGTCGATGTTCTTGGACGCAAGCTGGGTGTAGTTGCCCTTGCCGTCGTTGTCGAACTGCGTGAAGACGTTGTTCCAGATCTCCATGAAGCGGTCGCAGTCGCAGCCGGGGCCGCAGTCGGGGCTGCCGCAGCCGTACTTTTCGCCGCGGTCGTAGTATATCTCTGAGCAGGGGCCGCATGGGCCGGAGCCGTGCTCCCAGAAGTTGTCGGCCTTGCCGAGGCGCTTGACGCGGTTTTCGGGCACGCCGACCTTCTTCGTCCAGATGTCGTATGCCTCGTCGTCTTTTTCATATACGGACGGGTACAGCTTCTCCTCGGGTATCTCGAGGACTTTGGTCAAAAACTCCCAAGCCCACGGGATAGCGTCTTCCTTGAAGTAGTCGCCGAAGCTGAAGTTGCCGAGCATCTCGAAGTAGGTGCCGTGGCGCGCGGTTATGCCGACGCGCTCGAGGTCGGGCGTGCGCATGCACTTCTGGCACGTGGTGACGCGCTTGCGCGGCGGCGTTTCCTCGCCGGTGAAGTATTTTTTCAGCGGTGTCATGCCCGCGTTGATCAGCAGTATGGATTTATCGCCGTGAGGCACGAGCGAAAAGCTCGGCAGCCGGAGATGGCCCTTTGATTCAAAAAAAGACAGGTATTTTTCACGCAGCTCGTTTGTCGACGTCCAGCGCATAACTTGTGTGTTTCCTCCGCTTGGCATTTATATTGTTTGATATTTTGACGAATAAATAATTATAACATCATAAATATGCTTTTGTCAACAAACAAAGCCCCTCTCGCGAGGGGCTCTGCCGTATCTTCGCCATATTACATTGCGAAGTATTTGTCGTAGTTCGCCTTAATATCGGCGAGGGGAGCCGCCACCTCGTATACCATCGGCCCCGTATAGCCGCACGCCTCGAGCCCGTCGACGATCGCGTCCCAGTCGTTGACGCAGCCTTCGGCGCCGCATAGACGGTGCTTCTCGTCGACGAAGTCGTAGTCGGAGACGTGGACGGTCGCGATTCGCGCGCCGCCCTTCGCCAGCGCGGCGAGGAATTCGGCGTTCGTCTGCAGCAGGCTGTGGTTCGTGTCGAAGCAGACCCACAGCGTCGGGTCGTCGGTCAGATACAGCATGTCGTCGGGGCAGTTGCCGAGGCAGGTGCGCGGCAGGTTCTCGACGGCGAGCTTTAAGCCCTTGGCGGCGGCATGAGCGCCGAAACGGCGCAGCGCGTCGCGGCAGCGGATCAGCTTAGCGGTTCTCTCCTCGGGCTCGTTCGGCTCTGCGCCGGGGTGTATGACGGCGATCTCAGCGCCGAGCGCAGCGGCCGTATCGATGAACCTCTCTGTCGCGGCGGCGACATCGCCGAAGCACTCGGGGCCGACGCTGTTGTCGAACGGGCGGCCGAACGGTATGTGGACGCTGCGTATCTTCACGCCCGCCTTTTCCGCCGCTTCGGCGAACGCCTGAGGCTCGTCGTAAAGACGCAGGCGGTCGAAGTCGCCGGCGCCGACCGCCAGCTCGGCTATATGTATTCCCGCCGCCGCGTATTCGGCGAAAAGCTCTTCCGGCGATGCAAATCCGGGGCGCGCGCATGTCGACGCGCCGGGTTCATGCCTGTATTTCATATCATAACATCCTTTCGTGCGATATTCTGCGTACAATTATATCACAAAACGGCGCGCGGTAAAGCGTTTACGGCAAATTATGCCTCCGATATTTTACGGTACCGGCCGCACAACCGCGCTGCTTGCAAACGCAAAAATATTATGGTATAATAGAAAACTGACCAAATTACGGAAAATACCGCGCGTGTATGGCAGAAATCCCTCAATTATGCAAAAAGAGCCGTGAAAACGGCGATAATACCGATGCGGAAAAAACTCCGGTATAAAAAAGGAGACGCGCTAAAATGCGCATACTCTACCTGATAAACTACGCCGGCAAAGCGGGAACGGAGAAATACGTCCGCAACCTGATCGACGCCTTCGACAACGGCGCGATAGCGGGCGAACGCGTCGACTGCTTTTTCGCGTACAACATCGACGGACCGCTCGCGGAGCAGCTGCGCGGCTTCGGGATCCCCTGCTTCCATCTCAAAATGCGCTCCCCGTACGATCTGTCCGCCGCGAAAAAGCTCGCCGGCATCTGCCGCGACAACTGCATCGACGTTATCCACGCGCAATATCCGCGCGAAAACTACATCGCAATACTGTCTAAACTGTGGTACCGCACTCCGCGCGTTATCTTCACCTATCACCTGGTCGAGCCTGTACCGGCGCTGTGGCGAATAACCAACCGTATCATGACGCGGTTCAACCACCGAATCATAACGCTGTGCAGGCGCGGCCGCGAGGTGCTTGAGGCGGGCGGCTATCCGCCGCAGCGCATCGTCATAATACCGAACGGCGTAGGCGAGCCTGACAGTGTTCCGGAGGAGACGAAAAAGAGCGTGCGCGCATCGCTCGGCATACCCGAAAAATGCATCGTCTTTACGATCATGTCGCGCTATTCGCCGGAGAAGGGGCTCGACACGCTTGCCGACGCGGCGCTCTGCCTGCGCGACAGGACGGACGAGGATTTCCGCGTGCTGATCCTAGGCGACGGCGACGGCTACGACGACTTCGCGCGCAAGCTTCGCGGCTACGAGCTCGGCGACGTCGTGCTGCAGCTCGGCTACCGCGAGGATACGGCGGAACTTCTCGCCGCGTCCGACGTCTACCTGAATACATCGGATTACGAAGCCGTCAGCTTCGCCGTGCTCGAGGCGATGTCGCACGGACTGCCGCTGATCCTGACGGACGTCGGCGGAAACCCCGACCTCGCGGCGGGCGGCATCGTCTGCGGCGACCTCGTTCCTCCGCGCGACCCGCTCGCGCTCTCCGAGGCGATGCTGTCCATGCTCCGAGACGCGGACAAGCGCACGGTATACGGCGAGGCCGCCGCGGAAAAGGTGCGCACCGAGTTCGAGATCGGCGCTCTGCTCGACAGTACGATAAGGCAGTATCTTTAAGTCATTAATGAGGTCAATAAAATAACAAAAGGGGAAGTCCGCAAAAATGGCAGGAGAAGCAAAAACCAAAAAGAAGCTCAACAGCATTGACATTATCATCATCGTCGTTCTCGCGCTCGCGGTCTGCGCCGTCGGGGTGAAGGTCGTGGTCGACAAGGTTTTCGACCGCTCGCAGTATTACTACATCACGTTCTTCTGCGAGGAGACTCCCGACTTTGTTCCGCCGAAGGTATCTGTCGGCGGCGTCATGACCGACGAAAGCGGCTACGTCGAAATGGGCGTCGTCACATCGATCGATGTCGGCCCCTCCGCCTCCTACGCGACCGACGACGAGGGCAAAATTCACCTGACCTCGCGCGAGGGATACTGCTCCGCCACGATCACCGGCATCGTCAAGGGCGTGCCGTTCGACAACGGCATCCTGATCGGCGGCAACCGCTACACGACCGGCCACACGATGACGCTGCGCGCCGGAGAGGGCAAGTTCTATCTCCGCATATCCGATATCGTTCCGGCGACGGAGGAGCAGGTTGCGAACGAACCGGCGCTCAAGCTGGCCGCGAAGGACTAAAATATGTCCGAAAGCCTGATACTGTCGCGTCTGCGCGATTCGGCCGCATCGGTCGGCCGCGCGTGGACGGAATCGGCGTTCAACACCCGCCTGTCCGGACTTTTCGACAGAATAAGCGACGCCGCGGCTCAGAGCATCATAGGGCGCGCGCTTCACAGGGAGTCGACCGGCGCCGTATATGAGGAGTCGGCTTTTTTCCGCGCACTCGAGCGCATGATAACCGGCGTTGTCGAAAAATGCTCCGGCGCTTTCGGCCGCTTTGCCGCCGACGCCGAATCAAGCGGTTTCATCGGTCTGTGGCGGCGCACTCTTGGGCGGCTCGGCATCGGCTACGGCACTCTTCTCGGGCTGTTTTTCTTCTGCATGTTCTGCTGTCCCGGGCAGATGTGGTCGAACATATACGCGCTCGCGGGCGCATTCGGGCTGCTCTGCGTGCTCTTTTTCGTGACGATGGCGAAAAAGCGCCCTGTGCTTCGCCCCGCTTCGCTCGGGCTCGGGTTCGTCCTGTTTGTCATAGCCACTCTCGCCGCAGTTTTAACAGCGTCCGATCGCGGCGACGCGATGCGCGTGTTCATATTCTTCGCCACCGCGTTCATGCTGATGATCCTCGTCGCCGCGTCGCTGACCGACGCCGCGAAGATCCGCCAGTTCATGGCGTTCGTTTTCGCCGCCGTGATGCTCACGAGCGTTTACGGCATCTATCAGCGCATCGTCGGCGTTGCGATAAACGAGTCGCTGACGGACGTTTACGCGAACGCCGGTATGCCGGGGCGCGTCTTTTCGACTTTCGAGAACCCGAACAACTACGCGGAATTTCTCGTGCTTACGGTGCCGCTTTGCGCCGCGTTCGCGCTGTCGTGCAAAACGGCCGGCGGACGCTTCTTGGGCTGCTGCTGCCTTGTGCTGCCCGTCGGCGCGCTGCTCATGACGTATTCGCGCTCGGGCTGGATATCGTTCGCGCTCGCCGTGCTCGTCTTTGTGTTCATATGGGACAAGCGCTTCGTCGCGCCGATCATCGTCGCCGGCATTTTAACGATCCCGCTTATGGGCGAAACGGTCATGAACCGCATTATGACGATAGGCTCGAAGCGCGACAGCTCCACGATGTACCGCGTCTATATCTGGCAGGGCGCTCTTGGCATGCTGCGCCGATACTTCGCGACCGGCATAGGCCTCGGCCCCGCGAGCTTCAAGACCGCCTACCTCGAATATGCGAACCAGATGGCGCTCAACGCCGTCCATTCGCACATGCTTTACCTTGAGCTGTGGCTCGAGACCGGCTTCATCGGCCTCGCGTCGTTTATGACGTTTATCGTCGGACTCGTCAAAAAGTCCGCGCTGTCGGTCAAGCGCGCGTCGTCGCCTGCCGTGCGGCTCGCGCTGACGGCCGGCGTCGCCTCCTTCTGCGGCATCGCGTTTTCCGCAGCCGTCGAATATATCTGGTACTACCCGCGCGTGCTGTTCGCGTTCTTCTCGCTGGCGGGTCTGTGCGTCGCGGCCGTCAACATAGTCCGCGCGGAGGCTGACGGAGCCGCACCGGAGACGGAAAAATGAAAGTCCTCCACATCATCTCGGGCGGCGACTCCGGCGGCGCAAAGACGCATATGTTCGCCATGCTCGACCGCATGAGGCTGTACGCCGACGTAACCGTGCTCTGCCTTATGCGCGGCGAGTTTTACGAGGAGATTCTGTCGCGCCCCGTGCGGACGCTGCTCTTCGAGCAGAAGCGCCGCGCCGATCTGTCCGTGTGCGGCCACGTCGTCGAGCTCGTGAAAAACGAAGGCTTCGACATCGTCAACGCGCACGGCGCGCGCGCAAACTTTATCGCCGCGATCGTGAAAAAACGGCTCTGCGTACCCGTCGTCACGACGATACATTCCGACCCGCGTCTCGACTTCGACGACCCGTATAAAAAGATCGTGTTCGGCGGGCTCAACGCGCTCGCGCTCCGCCGCATCGACTACCGCATCGCCGTATCGGACGCGTTCCGCGATATGATGATCTCGCGCGGCTTTTCGCCGAACAACACCGCCGTCGTCTACAACGGCCTCGAATTCGGCGGCGCCGGACCGACCATGACGCGCGCCGAGTTTATGAAAAAGTACGGCGTCCCCGACGAGGAGGGCGCCGTATACGTGGGCATCGTCGCCCGGCTCGACCATGTGAAGGGCGTCGACGTTTTCCTGCGCGCGGCGGCGAAGGTGCTCGAGAAAAGGCAAAATGTCCGCTTCGCCGTAATCGGCAGCGGGAACGAGCGCGCCGCGCTCGACGCGCTCTGCCGCGAGCTCGGCATAACCGACCGCGTACACTTCCTCGGCTTCGTTCGCGAGGTGTACGACTTCTACGCCATGATCGACATCAACGTGATGTCGAGCCGCAGCGAGTCGTTCCCGTACGCGCTGCTCGAGGGCGCGAACGCCGCGAAACCGACCATCTGCAGCGCCGTCGGCGGCATACCGAAGCTGATCGTCGACGGCGAGACCGGCTTTCTGTTCCCGTCCGAGGATCACGACGCGCTCGCCGAAAAGCTGATCGCCATGATAGACGACAAAGCGCTTCGCGACAGGCTCGGCGCGGAGCTTCGCCGCCGCGCGTCGGAAAAGTTCTCGAACGACGCGCTCGCGCGCGCATATATCGCGAACTACGAACGGTTCATAAAGTACTACAAGTCGCCGAAGCGCAACGACATCGTGCTCGCGGGCTATTACGGCTACGGCAACGCCGGCGACGAGCTGCTGCTGCATTCCATCGTCGACGCGCTGCGCCGCCGCGACGGCGACGTCCGCATAACGGTGCTGTCGGCGAAGCCGAAGGAGACGAGACTGGCGGTCGGCGCTGACAGCGTGCGCCGTTTCGACCCGACCGCGATATGGCGGCTGTACGGCCGCTCGTCGCTGCTTGTGCTCGGCGGCGGCAACCTCGCGCAGAACGTCACGAGCCGCAAGTCGCTCGAGTATTACATGACGCTCGTCGACATCGCGAAAAAGCGCGGGATGCGCGCCGCGATGCTCGCGAACGGCATCGGCCCGCTCACATCCGACGCGGCGGAGAAGCGCGCCGCGAAATCGCTGCGCCGCCTTGATCTGGCGACGCTGCGCGACAGGGACTCCTTCGACTGCTTCGCGCGCTTAGCGCCCGACGTGCCGCGGATGCTGTGTGCAGACGCGTTGTTTCTGACCGAACCTGCCGCGGCGAAAAGGAAGTGCGGGTTTGTCGTTTCGGTGCGCCCGTGGGAGCGGGTTAAACCCGATTTCGTTGACGAGGTCGCCGAAGCGTGCTCGCGCTTTTGCCGTACATACGGGAAAAGCGGGGTGATCCTCGCGATGCAGCCGGAGATTGACGGCGGGATCTGCGCGGACGTCGCGCGCCGCGCGAGGGAGCGCGGCGCCGATGTGGAAGCGGCAATACCCACGACGCCGGACGACGCGCGCTCGATCATAGCCGGTGCGGATTTCGCGCTCGGGATGCGTCTGCACTGCCTGATATGCGCCGCCGTCAGCGGCGTGCGCTGCGCGGGCATCGCGTACGACCCGAAGGTGTCGGCGTTCGCCGAGGCTGTGGGCGCTCCGTGCGTCGACATCGCGGACGTCACTGCGGATTCTGTCGAAGCGGCGGTCGCGGACGCAATGGCAAAGGAGCCGCCGGACGCCGCGTCGATGCGCAAGAGCGTCTCGGATGCCGCCGACGCGGTGCTCATGCTCCTCAAAAAGTGAAAAAGAGCCTTTCGGCATGCCGAAAGGCTCTTTTGTCAAGGCGCGGGGCTGTAGATTTTGTTCAGCGCGACGATGTCGCGCAGCAGCCCCAGCGCTTCCTTGACGGGGTAAAGGTTCAGCTTCAGCGCGTATCCGAACGCGCTGACGCGCCAGATATATGCGCCGTCGCGCGTGATGTCGATGCCCGCTGCCGATATCGAGCCGCCTGTTTCGAGCCGCGACGAAGCGTAGACGATGCCCGATACGGCGAGCAGCGCGGTCATGATAAAGGCGAGAAGTACAATCGCCGCCGAGCGGAGTATCAGTTTCATGATTTTTTTATATCTCCTGCCAGCCGTCACCGGCTATTTCGTTTCTGCCGTCTCCTCGTGGAGCGCCACATTCAACTTTGCGGCGGATACGGACACCGCGCCGTCTTCGCCGCAGATGATGTTCGCGATCGCGTCCGCTGTGATCTTCGCCGTCCGCTTCGCTTCGGCGAGCGTGTTGCCGCACGACCCGATCTCGAGAAGCAGCGAGCCGCTTGTCAGCCCTTCGTTGAACGCCGCTTTGCGCAGGTTGATCGCCCTGCAGAGATCGGGGTATCTGCCGCTCAGCTCCGACTGCAGACGGCAGGCGAGCGCGAAGTTGTCGCGCCAGTTGGGGTGGTTCGCGCCGAGCGCATCCGTCCCGACGACGCACATGAACTGCGCTGTCCTTTCGCCGTTGACGATCGTGACGGGGCGCAGCTTCGTCTTGTCGGACATTATCAGCGAATCGCGGTGAACGTCGAACACATATCTGATCGACGGATATTCGGCGAGATACTTCTTTATGGTGTCCGCCGCGAGGTTGTATGCGTTTATGTAGGATTCGGCGTCGTGAAGCACGGTGCAGTGAAGCGTCGGCACGCCGCGCGCGTTCAGCGTTTCTGCCATGACAGCGCCGACCGCGACGACGTTTTTCTCGGTGTCCGTCGTGCGCGCGCTTTCGCCGTCGAGCCAGTAGCTGCGCTCCTCCGGAGCGTATGCCTCCGTCGCGTGAGTATGTATGATCAAAACGAGCGGCGCGCCTTCGCCGTATTCGGCCGCGACGTCGGCCGGCGTCGGTACCTTGATCTCCGCCATGGCGTACTCTGCGACGTCCGGCGCGTATCCTGTCTCGTCGTAAAGCGTCAGCCCGAGCGCCAGCGCCGACATGTCGCGGTCGGTTATTGGATATGCCCCCTCCGGAATCTCCTGCGTCTCCGCGCCGGAGCCGCTGTCGTTCTCAGCATCCTCATCATCCGGCTGCGCCGGCGCGTTTCCCAGCTTTCGCAGCTTCTCGATCTCGCTCGGCAGCGGCGATGCTCGCGATACGTTGAAGCGAAGCATGCGCGATTCGTTTTCCTCCGGTTTCGCCTCGACATCCGGCGCGCCGCCGAAGATGTCTTCCGACACGATCGCGCTCACATCCGCGGCGGCGGTGACGAGACAGTCCGACGCGGCGAACAGATACGTGATCCCCGCCGTAAGCGCGAGAACGGCGGCGGCAGCCTTTCTTATCTGAAAGCGGCGCGGCGCGCGCTCCGTCGTTTCGCTGCGGAAAACTATCGGCGGCGCCGCGATCATGGGAAGATTGTCCGTGCTCCGTCCCTCCCTTTGCAAAAAATCTTCGATATATTATTATATGCTTGTCCGAGTTCGTTTATGCGTCTATGCACGGAACGCCGAACACGGAACCTATCGCACTCGCGACGATTTTGGCGGCGGCCGATACGAGTACGTCGCATTCGCCGGGCGTTACGACGAAGGCGCGGCCGTTTTCAAGCACTCCGCGCAGCTCGTCGCTGATCTCGTCCTCGCCGATGCCGGCACGCGAAAGCGCGTCGAGCACAAGCGAAGAGGAATCGGTGACGGTCGGAACGCCAATGGCGATGACGGGCGCATGGAGCAGCTTCTCGTTAATCGCCGGCCGATGGTTTCCGACGCCGGAGCCGGGTTCCACGCCCGCGCTCGAGAGCTGGATAGTCGAACCGAGCCGTTCGGTCGACCGCGCGGCGAGCGCGTCGACCGTTATGATGACGTCCGGGCGGATCGCGGATGCGGCGGCGGCAATCGTCTCGGCGCTGTCGATGCCGGTCTGCGCGGCGACGCCGGGCGCGATCGCCGCGACGGCGGAGCAGCCGAGCATACCGAACACGGTAGGGTTGTCGCGGCTGACGTGGCGCGTCACGACAAGCGCGTCGGCGGCGAGCGGGCCGAACGCGTCAGCCGTTACGGAGCGGTTGCCGAGGCAGGCGACAAGAACCGTCGTCTTTTCGTCCGGCTTGCTGCCGAGCGCGGATTCCACCATCGACGTAAGCTCGTCGGCCACCGCGTCGGACGCGTCTTCGCGCCGCTCGCAGCGGTGCAAAGCTCCGGTGAAAATCGTGACGTACCGGCCCGGCCCGCGCTTCGAGCCGCTTCCTTCGGTGATTATGCTTTCGCCGGCGCGGAAGCCGCGCACGGTGTATTCGCGCAGCTCCCCGCCGTCCTCGCAGACGAGGTCCGTGCGCGCATAAAGCTTCGCAAGTTTTCCTTTTGTTATATCTTTCATATTTATATGCCTTCAAATGTCGTTTGAAATATTTTTACCATTATAAATATAAATATTCGCTTTAGTACAAAATGTCCAAAATCGCCCATTGGTATTGTGCAAGTGTATGAATATTTAAAACCGTCATATAAAAATGATTGATTATGGTTTGATTAAGTGTTATAATGGGTCGAGTACGGGCGGAGTGTTTTATTGCTCTGCTGTCCGACTGTGCCTTCGCAATAACATGAGGAGGAATCTATATAAGCTATGAAAAAGGTACTCTCACTCGTCCTCGCCGCCGCTATGCTCGTCGGGGTCCTGGCAGCATGTACCACTCTTGAAAAAGACGAGAACGGCGAATACGACAAGGGCGCGATCATCGATATGTATCTGACGACCGAATGCTTCGACTTTGACCCTGCGACCGGTTTTACCGACGACGCGCAGACGAAGATATTCGGCCTGATATACGAGGGACTTACGCGCATCAACGAGAACGGCAAATGGGAAAAGGCGTTGATGAAGGATTATGTTGTCCTCGACGACGCCGACGGCTTCAGAATTCAGATCACGCTCAACAATACGAAGTGGTCGGACGGCCGCGCCGTTCAGGCCAACGATATCGTTTACGCGTGGAAGCGCATTCTCGACCCCGACTTCGACAGCGAAGCCGCGTCGATGCTTTATGAAATAAAGAACGCGCGCGCGGTCAAATCCGGCGACGCGTCCATTGACGACCTCGGCATAGCCTCCATCGATACGCTCGTGCTTGAGATAGAGTTTGAGACCAAAATAGACGTAGATTACTTCCTTGAAACTTTAGCCAGCCCCGCGCTCGTTCCGCTGCGCGAGGATAAGGTCGTTCGTAACGTCAACTGGGCGAAGAAGCCCACCACGATGGTCACTAACGGACCGTTCGTCATCAAGGCCATCGAGTACGGCAAGAGCATGCGTCTCGAGCGCTCGAGCTACTACTATCTCGATTCCGAGAAGAAAGAGCCGCTCGACAAGTATGTAATCCCGTACCGCATACTGATCAACTACTCGAAAACGCCCGCCGAACAGCTCGACGCGTTTTTAGCCGGCGATATATTCTATGACGGCGAGCTTCCGCTTGCATCCCGCAAAGACTACGCCTCCAGCGCTGTCGTAACCGACATGCTGAACACGCATACATATTTCTTCAACACGAACAACGATCTCTTCAAGGACGCGAACGTCCGCAAGGCGCTTTCGATGGCGATCGACCGCGCGAAGATAGCTGAAATCGCGACATTCGCGAAGCCGGCGACGGGTCTTGTCTCCCCGAAGGTGTTTGACGGAAGCCGTTCCGCCGAATTCCGCACCGTCGGCGGCGACCTCATCTCCACGACAGCCGACATGGCGGGCGCAAAATCGCTGCTCGGCGGCAAGACCGGCTCCTTCACCATCTCCATCCGCGCGAACGAGCTTGACCGCGCGATAGCGGACTATGTCGCGAGCGCATGGACCGAGCTCGGCTTCACCGTATCGATCCGCGAACTCAAGGGTAAACCCACCGAAGACACCACTATCTACAACGACGAATATACGATCGCTTACAAAGCCGGCGACTTCGACGTCATCGCTGTCGATATGCAGATGCTCTCCACCGACGCATTCGGCATCCTCGCGCCCTTCGCCACCGAGTTCTCCGGCAACGGCGTCGACCTCACGACCGAGAACTACACGCCCATCCCGCACATAACCGGATACTCGAGCGAAGCATACGACGAGATCATCGAGCGCGCCTTCGAAGAGAAGGACAGAGCCGCCCGCGCCGCCATACTGCACGAGGCCGAGAAGCAGCTCCTCGACGACATGCCCGTCATTCCGCTTATCTATCTGCAGGACGCTTACATCTACAACAGCGAGCTGAGCGGTATCAAGTCCGATTATTACGGCGTCCGCAACTTCAAGCGCACGAAGCTTAACAACTACATGGCCTACAAGATGGAGACAATGACCGATACCGATTCCGGTTCGGATTCGTCCACCTGATGACCATCTTTGAAATGATTGCGACAATAAGCGCGTAATACAAGGTCCGGTACGGGAGGGACGATCCCATCGTCCCTCCCTTTACTGCGCTAAAGAGTGTGAGATGCAAAAATAAACGACGGAGTGATATATTTTGAAGATTCCGCTGACAAATAAAAACGAAATAAAAATCTTCACGCTTTATCTGATGAACCGCATAGGTTATCCGCTTGACTTCTCAAGCCTCGCCGACATCATAATACAGGACGGTATAGTCAATTACTTCGATTTTGCCGACTGCTTCGGAGAGCTTATCGACACCGGCAACGTCGTCGTGGAACGGCGCGACGGCAAGCCCGACCTGTACAGCACATCGGATTCCGGCACGTTCATCGCCCAGCAACTTGAAGAGTCGATCGACGCCGATATACGCGAGAGGAGCTATTTCAGCGCCGTTCGCCATCTGTCGCTCGTCAAGAGGGGCGCCGAGCTCGAAAGCAACTACACCAAGCGCGAGGACGGACGCTACGACGTGCACTGCCGCGTGACCGAGAAAAAAGCAGTGGTTTATGACATAACCATTGTGGTCGAGAGCGAAAACGAAGCGCAGAAAATTATGTATAATTTTAAAAAACGTTCCGAAGTGATATATAAGGGCTCGCTTGCGCTTCTTTCCGGCGACGTAAATTATATATTTGAACCATAATAACAATATTGTGACATAACATTAAACAAAAATCAAAAACAAAGTAAAAAATTCGCATCACAAGCTATTGACAACTATTAAATGTGTGTTATAATGTATTCAGAAAAGTATTATGACACTTTTCGTAATTCCGTCAACACGGTGAAAGTACTGGTACAGGTAAAAGAAACATTTAACATCCGGGGGCATAGATGTCGAGAAGCGGAAAAAACTCTCTTCCCGGCGATATAGCGACCGGAAACGAAGATGCTTTTGCTAAGCTGTGCAGCGAGTATAAGCCGCTTGTAGACTCCATGACCGAGACATATTCGGTCATCGGAAACGTCGGCGGGACGGAAAAGGACGACCTGCGCCAGGAGGCGACGATCGCTTTATATAAAGCGGCGCTGGCGTATAAGGGTTCCGGCGGCGTCAGCTTCGGGCTGTACGCCAAGATCTGTATAGGTAACGCGATCGTGTCGTATCTGCGGCGCAACAAGAACCGCGCCGGCACGATACCGATCGAAGACGCCGATACGAAGGGAAGCCTGCCATATGTCGAAGATGATCTTATCGACAACGTAATAACGGCGGAGGACACGGCAAAGGTCAGAAAAGCGGCGGAAAAGATGCTTTCTCCGTACGAGAAGAAAGTGTTCGAACTGTACGTCGCGGGGATGAGCGTGAAAGAAATCGCGCACGAGCTCGGCAAAAGCGAAAAAAGCTCGGCCAACGCGGTGTTCAGAATAAAAAGCAAGATCAAACAGTGTTTGGACGAAACCAGTTAATCATGACCGGAAACGGTTTTGACATATGCCCGTATAGCTTAAATCCAGAGCGTTGGTTTCACAAAGGTGACGGTTGGTATCCGTCTAGGGCAAATTATTATTTATTCGCAAAGCGAGGAAAAAACCATGTACCAGGACAAGACCCTTAAGTGCAAGGATTGCGGACAGGACTTCGTATTCACTGCCGGTGAGCAGGAATTCTACGCAGAAAAGGGCTTCCAGAACGAGCCCCAGAGATGCAAAGTTTGCCGTGATGCACGCAAAAATGTTGGCAAGGCTCCGCGCGAAATGTTCACTACCGTGTGCGCAAATTGCGGCAAGGAAGCGAAAGTTCCGTTCCAGCCGAGCAACGACAGACCCGTTTACTGCAGCGAGTGCTTCGCCGCAATGAAGGAACAGCGCTAATCAGCTTTACTTCATGATCGCAACGGCCAAAACGGTCAAGCGTTCGGGCGACATTCCGCGAGATCGCGGTACGGTATTGAGGGTCCGCTCCGGGAAAAAGCCGGAGGATCTGCCAAATAGCGCGCTCCGGTGATATACGGTCAATGTCGAAAGAGAGATACGGTCAGAAGCCGTATCTCTTTTTTGTTATTTTTGGAAAAAGAATCGCCAAAATCGGCGATTAACTTGAAGATACTTATATACAAAAGGCCGATTCTGTGGTATAATCATCTGTGAATACGATAAAATAGTCGAATAGGAAAAATAAATGGCACCGAATAAAAAAGGCGGAGCGCCCAAAAAGCCGTATAATAAAAGCTATGCTCCGCAGGAGAAAAACAAACCTAACGTGAAAAAAAGTATAGATAATTTTAAGAAAAAACAGGGCCCCGCGTCAAAGCAGGACCCCGTAAGCATCGATGCACAGCCGGACGGCAGCCTTGTGATCGGCCGCAACGCGGTCAGAGAGCTGCTCAAAACCGGCAGAGCCGTCGATAAAATATTCGTCCGCCGCGGCGACCGCGAGGGCTCTATCGTCGTGATCGTAGCCGAAGCCATAAAGAGAGGCATCCCCGTTATCGAAGTCGACGGCGCGAAGCTCGACACGATGGCGAGAAGCGGCCATCATCAGGGCGTCATCGCGATGGCGGCGGAAAAAGAATACGTCGCCGTCGACGATATACTCGACATAGCGAAGCAGCGCGGCGAAACGCCGCTCATCGTCGTGTCCGACGGCATCGAGGATCCGTATAACCTCGGAGCGCTGATCCGCGTTGCGGAATGCGCCGGCGCGCACGGCCTCATCATACCGAAGCGACACAACGCCGGACTCACCGCGTCCGTCGCAAAGACGTCGGCCGGAGCTATCGAGCATCTGGCGATCGCGAAGGTTTCGAACATTGCGTCTACGCTTGACGTCCTGAAGAAAGCCGGCGTCTGGATCTTCGCGGCTGAGGTCGGCGGCACGCCGTATTACGAGACGGACTTCGCGCTTCCGGCCGCCATTGTCTTCGGCAGCGAGGGAAACGGCGTGGGCAAGCTGGTGCTCGAAAAATGCGATTTCCGCGTTTCCATTCCCATGTACGGAAAAATAAATTCGCTCAACGTCTCGACGTCGGCGTCGGTGATACTGTGCCACGCCGCGCGCATGCAGAGAGCGGCCAAAGCGCCCAGCGCCACGTGAAAATAAAAGGATTTCCCGCAAAAGCTTTATATGGAGGTATGAAAACATCAGCATGAAAGATGAAAATAAAGCCAGAAGCGGAGAGGATATTACGGCCGATGAGCTGATTGCGCGCCTTGAGAAGCAGATGAGAGAAAAGCCGCAGACCGGCGCCTCGCAGAAAGCGGATCAGGACAACCGCAAGCTGTCGAACATGGCCGCACGCGATACAAACGAGACCTACGATGATGCAATAGTCGCCGACCACAGCGGCGACAGCGAACTTGATATAGAAGCACTCCTTAAAAAATACATGCCGAGCGATGACGGAACGGACACGCAGACCGCCGATACGGATGACGACGGCACCGCGGATGAAACAGTCGCCGAAACAGTCGAAGCCGACGCGGATTATGCCGAACCGGCAGACTCTGTCTATGAAGACGACGCGGACATAAAGATAGGCGAAAGCATCATGACTCCGGACGATATGGTATACGAGAAGTTCGCAGCGCCCGAACCCGCACCGGTCACGACGGTCGACGCGCTTGACGACGAACCGGACGACGGTGACGCGATCATCGAACCCGAACCTGTGTCCGCCGCCGCAAACAGCGCCGGCGCTCCCGAAAAACCAGTGTCGACGAAGCACCGCTACAGGGTCCGCCGCGCGAAGCTGCCGATCACGTCCGCCGCCGCGGTGGCAGAACAGAACGCCGACGCCACCGAATTCGAGGTGACGACATGGGGCAGCCACAGCGACGACACGCGCGTGTTCGAGCCCGCGCTGACCGGCGATATTAAAACAGTGAAGGAAACCGTTGACGACAGCGCGCAGAATGTCAAGGCTGCGCCGGCCGCAGCGGATGATGAAACCGCCGAAACGCCGATAAATACAGCCGTTGATACAGATGACGGCGCCGATTCCACTAAGGTATTCGACAAGTCGGCGATAACCGGAGAGCAGAAGAAAGCGCCCGACGCCGAAAGCGGCGAAGTCGATGACACCGACATCAGCCTGATGCTCGGCCTCGGCCTGATGGACGATGAAAAGACGAAGACCATCGGCATCGACAAGGTCAAATCGGTGGAGGAGAACATCAAGCGCGAGCAGACGGAGAAGGCGAAGAAGCCCGCGTTCGAGTTCACCGAGCGCTCGCAGATTAAGCGCATAATCGACAGCTACAAGTACGCGTTCCGCGCGACGAAGGTTAAGCTCGTCATCGCGATATTATTCTCGCTGATGCTCCTTGTGTTCGAAAACATCAGCGTGCTGGGCATACAGTTCGCCGGCGCGCTCGACCCCGCCGTATACCCTGTCGTCTACGTAATGGTGGACCTGCAGATTCTGCTTTTATGCGCCGCCGCGGCGTATGAACAGATACTAAACGGCATCGCGCTTATCTTCAAGGGCAGACCCGGGCCGGAATCGCTAACGTCTCTCATGGTGCTGCTCGCGATCGCGCACAGCGCCGTCGCGGCGGCGACCGCCACGGTTCCGTACGAGCCGACGCTCTACAACTTCCCGGTGTCGCTCGGCATCGTCCTGTCGCTTGTTTTCACATACCTCAATATAAAGCGCGAGATATTCAGCTTCAACGTCGTGTCGGTAAAACGCCCGAAGTACGTGCTCGAGAAGCTCGGCNNCCCCGACGTTCTGCGCATAAGCAAGGCGAATTTTGTCGACGGATACTTTGCCCGCAGCGAAACGCCTTCGTCCGCGAAGACGCTCGTGGCGCTGATAATTCCGATTGCCGTCGCGTTTGCCGCGATATTCTTCGTCTTCGATTACTTAGGCGGAGCAGACATATCGACATCCGCGTCGACCGCGTACGTCGCGGCGCTGTTCTGCCTGCCGATCTCGATCTTCTTCACATACAGTGTGCCGTTCTACAAAGCGAACAAAGCAGCGTTCGAGATGGACAGCACGATCATCGGCGAGGTGTCGCTGACCGAATATTCGCGCGCATCCGTCATATCGTTCGACGATAAAAACGTCTTCCCGTCGTACGGCGTTAAAATCCAGAACATAAACTTCCTGAATAACGGCTCGATCGAGCGTGTATTCTACCTCGCGACGAGCGTTTTCTCCGCTGTGGGCGGGCCGCTCGCCGATGTATTCGGCGTCGCGACGGCCGATATCGAGAAGAGCACCGACGTGAGGATCACAAAGTCAGTGACAGGCTGCCTTGAAGCGACGGTTGACGGCAGCATCGACGTCATGTTCGCGAAGCGCAGCTACCTCGACGAAAACGGCATCGTGTCCGGAGCGGACGACTGGGATTCCGACAGCGCCTACGGCGACGCCGATGTCTCGGTCATGTACATGCTGATCGACGGCGTGCCGTGCGCGAAATTCTACATCAAATATCTGATCGATACGGATTTCGAGGCGATACTGCGCCAGCTCTCCGCAAACGGCATGTGCGTCGGCGTCAAGACCTTCGACCCGAACATCGACGAAGAGATGATCGGGCGCAAGATAAAGCTGAAAAAGTACCCACTGCGCATACTCCGCTATACGTCGGTCGACCAGCTTACGCAGCAGAACGCCCGCATCAACAGCGGTATCATCTCGCGCGCCAATACAAAGTCGCTGCTGCAGACGGTCACGCTGTGCGACAAGGTGCTCGGCGTACGCCGCACGAACTTCTTTATAAAGATACTGTCGATGGCGATAGGCCTGATAATAGCGGCGCTGATAACAGCGAGCGGCACGATGGCCGACGTTGCGAGCGTCTATATAGGACTCTACCAGCTCGTGTGGATACTTCCTATGATGCTGACCACGCGCATATTTATTTAAAATCCGCAGTAAAATGAATTAACGAAAAAGGCGGGGCTTCCCGCCTTCTTTCGATGAAAGGCAAATGATGCGAGAAGATTTGATACCGCTTCTCAGCGCGGTTCAGAAGCCGGGCAGATACACCGGCGGCGAATTCAACGAAATTGTTAAGGATCCGGCGGCGTGCGAATGCTCCGTCGCGTTCTGCTTCCCGGACACATATGAAATCGGCATGTCGAACCTCGGCATGCGCATACTTTACGGCGTATTAAACGAGACGGAGGGCGTTCGCTGCGAGCGCGTTTACGCGCCGTGGACGGACATGGAGGATAAGATGCGCGAAAGCGGAATCCCGCTTTTCACGCAGGAAAGCGGCGGCGCGGTCGGCAGCTTCGACATCGTCGCGTTCACGCTGCAGTACGAACTTTGCTACACAAATGTGCTGAACATGCTCGACCTTGCGGGCATTCCGCTGCTCGCGTCGGAGCGCGGCGAGGACGCACCCGTCGTGCTCGGCGGCGGACCGTGCGCATATAACAGCGAGCCGGTCGCTGATTTCTTCGACATCTTTTCGATCGGAGAGGGCGAGGAGGCGCTGCCGGAGCTCTGCCGTCTTTATATATCGATGAAGCGCGCGAATACGTATACAAAGAGCGCGTTTCTGCGCGAAGCTTCGCATATCGAGGGCTTCTACGTGCCGTCGCTCTACGACGTCGCGTATAATGACGACGGGACGGTCGCGTCGTACACCCCGAAATACCCCGACGT
>DBRA01000033.1:23741-40074 GCA_002305445.1 Clostridiales bacterium UBA1380
GTGCACGACCGCGTCATGCTCGAGACGTTCCGCGGCTGCATCCGCGGCTGCCGCTTCTGTCAGGCGGGGATGGTTTACCGTCCCGTCCGCGAAAAGTCGGCGGAAACGCTCGACGCTCAGGCGAAGCTGATGTGCGCGAATACCGGCTACAACGAGATATCGCTGTCGTCGCTGTCGATATCGGACTATTCGCAGCTGCACGATCTTACCGGCAGGCTGCTCGAATGGACCGACGACGCAAAGATCAGCCTGTCGCTGCCGTCGCTGCGCGCGGACAGCTTCTCCGACGAGCTGATGCAGCGCATATCGACCGTCCGTTCAAGCTCGCTCACGTTCGCGCCGGAGGCCGGCACGCAGCGCCTTCGCGACGCGATAAACAAAAACGTAACCGAAGAAGATATCATGGGCGCCGTAAGCGTCGCGTTCGCGGCGGGCAAGTCGCTTGTGAAGCTGTACTTCATGAACGGCCTGCCGACCGAGACTGACGAGGACGTGAAAGCGATACCGGAGCTGGCGCACAGGGTCGTCAGCGAATACTACCGCACGCCGAACCGCAACAAGGCGAAGCCGCCGTCGGTTACGGCGTCCGTCGCCGTGTTCGTGCCGAAGCCGTTCACGCCGTTCCAGTGGGAGGCACAGCCGGGACTCGACGAGATCGAGCGCCGCCAGAAGCTGATGTATGAGGCGAACACCGACCGCAAGGTGCGCCTGACGTGGCACGACGCGCGCGTGTCGCGCATCGAAGCCGTGTTCGCGCGCGGCGACCGGCGCTTGTCGAAGGCGCTGCTGGCGGCTCACAGGCGCGGCATGCGCTTCGACGCGTGGGACGACTACTTCAGCTACGACGCGTGGATCGAGGTGTTCGACGAATGCGGCATCGACCCCGCGTTTTACGCGAACCGCGAGATGGGCGATAACGAGACGCTGCCGTGGGATGTTATCGACTGCGGCGTCACAAAGGAGTTTCTGCTGCGCGAGCGGCATAAGAGCCGCGAAAACGCGACGACAAAGAGCTGCGCCGAAGCCTGTTCCGGCTGCGGCGCCAATACACTTGGAGGCGAGCTGCGATGGTGCCCGAACTGCACACACCGGAATTGATCAAAAACGAAACGACATGGGTCGGCGGCGCGCCCGCCAGAAAGACTGGGCCGAAACCGCAGGCCGACGCTCCGCATGTCGACGCCGCGCCGCTCCGCCTGCGCTTCGAAAAAACGGGTGCGCTTAAATATATATCGCACCTCGACCTCAACCGCACGATGCAGCGACTGCTCGTCCGCTCCGGCATGCCGGTGTGGTACACCGAAGGCTTCAATCCGCAGGTCAAGATCGTGTTCGCCGCCCCGCTGTCTGTGGGCTGCGAGAGCATATGCGAGCTGTGCGACATCAAGGTGACAGAGCCGGTCGAACCTGAAGGCGCGCTCGCGCGTCTGAATAAAGCGTCCCCTCCCGGCCTGCGCTTTGTCGACGTGTATGCGCCCGAAACGAAGCTCGCCGAGATAGCGTTCGCGGGGTATACGCTCACGCTCGACGGCGATGCCGTAACGCCGGACGACGCCGAGCGCGCAAAGCAGCTATTCTCGTCGCCCGTCGTATTGATGAAACGCACGAAGAGCGGTGAAGCCGAGACCGACATAACGCGGTTCATCCGCGAAATCGCCTTCGAATCGCAAAAGGGGCGATTAATCGCGCGTATGACGCTTTCGGCGAGCAACACGGAATATTTAAACCCCGAATACATCGCGACCGCTCTGCGTACGAAGCTTGACATCGCCGGAGCGCAGACTCTTATCAGAACGAACTTTTACACCGCGGACGGTTCTGTCTATCGCTGAGGTGATAATGATATGAAACGACGTGATTCGGCAAAAAACACGCTGAAAAATCTTGAGGCACTTTATTTATCCGAGAAGAACGGTGTCTTCGCGCTTGCCGCCGCGCTTGTCGGACGCAACACCGGCGCGTTCCGATGCGTCGAGGACGCGTTCTTTGATTTCGCCGTAAAGGACTCTCTGAAGGGCGATGCGCGCTCGAAGCTGTATAAGTACGCCGTATCCCGCGCCGAAAGGCTGTCGCGCAAGCGTTTTTACACTGTCGCCGACGACCGCGGAATGGACGAGGCGAAGGGAAAGGTTCTCGCAGCGTTCTTTTCCTGCGGCCGCATGGAGAGGGCTGCGTACGTGTGCCGCGAAATTTTGAAGCTGAACGACGACGAAGCCCGCGCGCTTCTCCGCGTCGACGGCACAGAGCGGCTGTACCGTACCGCCGCCGAAAAGCTGGCGGAGGTCACGGACTCTGCACCTCCGCTGCTCGAAGCGGCGCTGTCGCGCGTATGCGACGGTTTCGAGGTATGGGATACTCTCGAATACAGGGTCGATAAGAAGCTGACCGGCGCGCTCCCGCGCAAAGCTGCCGCAACGGTCGCGATCACCGCCGCCGCTGTCGTACTTGTGTGCGGCGCGGCGCTCGGCGCTCTCACGGCACGCTTCAACCGTCTGCCGGCGATGGCGTCGATCGCGGCCGAAAAGGGCGTTACGGCGCTCTCGGGCAGCTACACCGAGCACTATACGTACAAGCCCGACGTGCCGTCGGAGGAGCAGCCGCGCATAGCGTCGCGGCTCTGGGATGTGTTGAGCGCGGCGGACGACGACGACGTATTCCGCGTGGCGTTCCGTTATTACGACAGCGAGCGCGACGCCGGACTCGTCGACCTGTATGTTGACAGCTATACGAAGTCGAACGAGAACGCGCTCGTCAACCTGCTGATCTGCGTGGCTGTGCGAGATTACTACCTCGCTTATGACTCCTCCGTGCTGCCGCAGTACCACACCGAGAGGTATGTGCCGCCGTACCCGACGCTTTACGACTGCGTCGTCGCAGAGGTCGAGCGGCTCGAGAAAGAAGGGCTGACGGCCTACCGCGAGACGTTCGGCGCGCGCACCGATGTATTCGGCAGCCGCGAAGCGTTTGAAGATTACATAACCGGCGACATTTTCGCATACGAATGCTACCCGCTTAGAGACCTGATGATAACGGAAACATACGCGGCGCGTCTGCGTGCCGGCGAGATCGAAATGACCGCCGAGGAGGCGGACACGCTGATTAACGAATACGAGCGCATGATCTACGCGTTCCACAACGGCTATAACTGCGTCTATATGCCGTCGGATGTGTCTTTGACGAACGAGGAGTACGCAGTATTTTTATTTGCGCGCGCTCAGTGCGCTGCGGAGCTGACCTCCTCGATCGATGAAGCGGTAGCGTCATACGGGTTTACCAACCTGCGCTCCGAGGCGTACACAGCCGGCGACTGCTCCGCCTACTCCGCGGATATGACGCGCGCGGATATTCTGAAGCTTGCCGCCGACGGCCGGTTCTACTTCTGCGGGCTAGATTACGCGTATAACGCGGACGGCTGGCGCGCCAATATGTCCGGCGAGCTGTCGGCGCTCCTCGCGACCGTCTCCGGCGACGACGTCGTAGACGTCATGACCGTTTCAGCCGAATATACGCCGTACAACCGCAACTATGCGGTCAGAGTCGCGCTGCCGTACGACTTCATCGAGTCCGTGCGCGACTGTATACCCTGCCGCAACAGCCGCTTCGAGGATTACCTCGGCTACGGCGTTAAAACGATGTACGCGCTGCGCCGAAAGATGACGAAAACAGAATCGTACCTCTACTCGCTGACCCATCCCGACACCTATATGATGGCGTCGACGGAGGTGACAGAGGAGCTCGATCAGTCGCTCGACGGCTGATAATAAAACGCGCCGGAATATTGCCCGGCGCGTTTTATATGATAAAAGTTAATACAAAGCACAAGTAAAAAAGACCGCCGAAAATTCATTTGACTTTTTTGGGTAATAATGTACAATAGAGTAAAAAGGCATAGAGAGAAGGACGTTTAATGCAGAAAAAGACATTCAGCGTCACCGGCATGACNNNCTGCTGACGAACTCGATGACCGTCACATACGACCAGCCTGCCGACGACAAGCGCATATCCGAAGCCGTCAAGGCGGCGGGATACGGCGCGAAACCGAAGTCGGACGGTAAAAAAGCCGATAAAGACACGCTTGATGACAGCGAAACGCCCGCTGTTCTGCGCCGTCTTATCGCATCCGTCGTGCTGCTGCTCCCGCTAATGTACATCTCGATGGGCCACACGATGCTCGGGCTGCCGCTGCCGCGGTTTATAGAAGAACAGCCTGTGGCGGCGGGTTTGTGCGAGCTGCTGCTCGCGGGGCTGATCATGGTCGTCAACCAGAAGTTCTTTATAAGCGGGTTCCGGGGAGCGCTGCACGGCGCGCCGAATATGGACACGCTCGTCGCGCTCGGCAGCGCGGCGGCGTTCGCCTACAGCACGGCCGAGCTGTTTCTGATGGTACCGATGAGCGCCGAAGAAGCGGGCCACAGCCTGCACAACCTCTACTTCGAGTCCGCCGCGATGATTCTGACGCTTATCACTGTCGGCAAGCTGCTTGAAGCGTACAGCAAAGGAAAAACGACGAGCGCGGTCAGCGCGCTGATGAAGCTCGCGCCCGCGACGGCGCGCGTCAGGCGCGGCGGCGAGGAGACGGTCATACCGGCCGACGATGTCGTCGTCGGCGATATCTTCTCCGTAAGGCCGGGCGAGAGCATACCGGTCGACGGCGTCGTCCTCGAGGGCGCCAGCGCGGTCGACGAAGCCGCGCTGACTGGCGAGAGCCTGCCGGTCGACAAAGCTCCCGGCGACGCGGTCAGCGCCGGAACCATCAACCGGAACGGCACGCTTGTGTGCCGTGCTGGCGCCGTCGGTGCCGATACGACTCTGCGGAAGATCATCGAAACGGTCGAGGAAGCCGCCGCGTCGAAAGCGCCGGTCGCGCGCCTTGCCGACCGCGTGTCCGGCATATTCGTCCCCGTCGTTCTCGCGATTGGGCTTGCGACATGCGCCGCGTGGCTGATTGCGGGCGAAACCTTCGGCTTCGCGCTCGCGAGAGCGATCAGCGTGCTCGTCATAAGCTGCCCGTGCGCGCTCGGATTGGCGACGCCGGTCGCCATAATGGTCGGAGCGGGGCTCGGCGCGAAAAACGGCATACTATATAAGACAGCCGCCGCGCTTGAGGCCGCCGGCAAGACGCGCGTCGTCGCGCTCGACAAGACCGGCACCGTGACGACGGGCGAGCCGAAGGTCACCGACGTCGTGCCCGCCGGCGGCGTGTCGGCGGAGCTGCTGCTGAAGGCTGCGGCATCGCTCGAGTCTGCGAGCGAGCATCCGCTCGCGCGGGCGATAATGCGCAGAGTAGAAGAAGAGGGATATGATTTCGCGCCCGCCGGCAATTTTGCCGCGATGCCCGGCCACGGCGTCAAAGGTACGATACTGATCGACGGTGAGCGCGTCGACGCCATCGGCGGCAACGCCGCACTGCTCGACGGGAGCGGCGCTCTGCCGGAAGATCTGCGCTCGATCGGCGAGCAACTTTCGGGTGAAGGCAAGACGCCGCTGTACTTCGCAGCGAATGGAAGAGCGCTCGGCATAATCGCCGTCGCGGACACGCTGCGGGACGACGCCGCCAAAGCCGTCGCCGATATCGAATCGCTCGGTGCCGCCGTCGTGATGCTGACCGGCGACAACGCCCGCACGGCCGCCGCCGTGGCGCGCGCGACCGGCATAAACGCCGTCATATCGGACGTCCTGCCTGACGGCAAGGCCGAAGCCGTAGGCCGCCTCGCCGGATACGGCAGAACCGCGATGGTCGGCGACGGCATCAACGACGCGCCGGCGCTCACGCGCGCCGACGTCGGCATCGCAATCGGCGGAGGAACGGACATCGCGCTCGACGCCGCCGACATCGTGCTGATGAAAGCCCGGCTGCTCGACGCATACGCGGCGATACACCTGTCCGCCCGCACGCTGACCGTTATTAAGGAGAACCTCTTCTGGGCGTTCTTCTACAACTGCGTATGCATACCGCTCGCGGCCGGCGTGTTCATCCCCGTGTTCGGCATTACGCTTACGCCGATGTTCGCGGCGGCGGCGATGAGCCTGTCGAGCGTCTGCGTCGTCTTGAACAGCCTGCGGCTCAACCTCTTCAATCCGTATTCGCCGCCTCACCGCAAACGGCAGCCCGTCGCGCTAAACGATCTCGCCCCGGCATATAATAACGGAAACAACAACATAAAGGAGAAAGCTGATATGAAGAAAACAATCAAAATCGAAGGCATGATGTGCGCGCACTGCGTCGATCATGTGAAAAAAGCGCTGTCCGCCGTCGACGGCGTCTCGAAGGTCGATGTAGACCTCAAGGGCGGCAAAGCGGTCGTAGAACTGTCGAAGGCTGTGGACGACAAAGCGCTGTCCGCCGCCGTGGATGAAGCGGGCTATACCGTAACCGGCATTCAGGATGCGTAAATCATTCAGTATACGTAAAAAGCCATGACGCCGCGGCGTCATGGCTTTTTCGTTATCTTCAGCGCATGTGGTTTTCGATATCCTCGAGCTTGCGCGGCGTGCAGGCGGACAGGTTTTCACAGCCGTCCGGCGTGATAAGGCAGTTGTCCTCAAGGCGGAAGCCGATGCCCCACTCCTCGACGTAAATGCCGACATCGACGCAGAATACCATGCCCGGCGTCAGCGGCAGCGACGCATCGACGATGTCGTGTGTGTCGTAGCCGACGTGGTGAGCGCCGCCGTGCCACATATATTTGCCGACCTCGTCAAAGGTCTTGACAAGCCCGATGTCGCGCAGGCGCTCGAAGTTGTACCGGCGTATCTCGGCGTCGACGAAGGGCATCGGCAGCCCCGGCTTGAGCGTCGCAAACATGTGCTCGCTCGTCGCATACGCGCACTCGTACAGAGCGCGCTGACGGTCGCTGAACTTGCCGTTGACGGGGAAGGGGCGCGAGACGTCGGTGCCGTGGTCGTCGGAAAACGCGCCTACGTCGCAGAGGACAAGGTCGCCGTCCTCTGCCTTGCCCGCGTAGGAGTAATAGTGGATGCAGAAGTTGTTGCGGCCGGCGGAAATGATCGGCGGGAACGACGGAGCCGATCCGCGCATCGCGAGCGTGTGCTCGAAAATAGACTTCAGCTGGTACTCGTATATGCCGGGCTTGACGGCCGACATCATCGCGGCGATGCCCGCGTGCGTGTGCTCCTCGGCGACGCGCATCGCGGCGATCTCCTCGTCGGTCTTGATCGTGCGCTGAAGCGCGATCGCGGGGCGGATGTTGCCGAGCGACAGATACGGCAGCTCGCCTGACACCGTCTTCCAGAGCGCATATTCGGGCGCGTATGTCTCGCCGGCCGTTATGCGGTCGAAGTCGAGGTACAGCTTGCTTATCGCGCCGGTCGCTGCGGCGCGCTTGACGGCGGCTTCAAGCCCCGCGATGTAGCTAATGTTTTCGATGCCGGATATGGCGGTCGCCTCGTCGGCCTTGACGCGCACGCCCGTCCAGCGCTCGACCATCGCGTCGGGCGGGAGCAGCCACAGCCGCTCTTCGACGGTTCCGCGCGTCTTTATCGCGGAATAAGCTAAACCATGGTTGTGCAGACCCGTCATATAGACGAAGCTGCGGTCGGCGTAAAAGGGATAGTCCTCGTCGGCGGTTTTGCGCGGCGCTTTGCCGCTGAACATGACGAGCATCGAGCCTTCGGGAAGGGAAGCGATAATCGCTTCGCGGTTATGTGTGTGAAACTCGGGAGTCAACTATATCACAACCTTTCGATGTTATTTCATTTTACAGACGAATGTCGTGCCGCTGTCAAGCCCGACGACGCGGTACTTGCCGTCGAGCGCGTCGATGAACAGGTTGAGCGGTACATAATCGTTATTATTAAAGTCCGAGAGCATTATCTTGACGCGGCTGTTATTCGCGCTTGAGCCGAGCAGATCCTTGACATAGGAGTATTTGAGCATTATCTGCCCGCCCTCGATTTTGTAATCCCTGTCCTGCGAGCTGCCGCGAATGTATACCTTTCCCGCCGCAGACGGCGGCAGGCACGATGCGAAGACGTATCCGGACGAGACGCTGTTGGTAGCGCCCGGCGTCGGCGAAACGGAGTACCGCACGCCGCCGGATGCGTTCCCGTCCGGATAGCGGACGCTGCAGTACGATAAACCGCGCCCGCCGAGCTGCATCGTATCGACCCGCGTGCCCGATGCATCCGTAATCGCGACGGCGTCGTCGGGCGCGAGCGTGAAGGAGGCGCGAAGCCCGTCCCAGTCGGTGTTCTTGCCGCAGACGATGACGAGGTATTCGCCCGGCTTTATCGACACGCCGGGAAAGGTGTACGACGTTCCGACCGAGCCGTTAGCGCTGAGCCGCTGAAGCTTCCATCCGCGCAGATACACGGGCGCATCGCCGGCATTATAGAGCTCCACCCAGTCCGGCGTTTCGTCGCCCGGAACGTGGCTGTACATGACTTCGTTGATAACTACGGTCGCGCTCTGGCTCTTCTTCGCGAACCTGACAGATATTGAGCCGGTCGCGGCCGATACGGTGACGGAGCCGTCGCCCTGTTTCAGCCCCGATATCTCGACAGACTCGAGCTCCCACCCCTCGGCGGGCGTCGCGCTGAACGGCAGCGTCATCGACTGCATATAGTTGAGCGTTTTTGACAGCGACGCCGCCGTCGCTTCGTCGGTCGTGAAGCGCAGCGTGTTCAGCTTCACCGTTCCACATCCCTCAACCGAGAGGGAAACGGTCGCGCGGTTCGTGCCGACCTTTTTGTCGAGCTCTTTCCAAACGTTGTCGTATCTCGCAACAAAAAAGCTGCGGTATTTCACGAGGTTGTCGTCCCATGTCTTGAGGCTGTTGTTGTTGACGCCGTACGTCTTGAAGTAGTACCGCGCTTCGTTTGTCATGGCGAGCTGCGTTTCGCAGATGCGCTTGAGCGCGTATTCCGGCTCGAAAACGGTGTTGAGCTGGTCGCAGACAGCCGCCCAGAAACGTTTTTGAAAGTCCTCGTTTTTATACAGGCTCTTGAATACCGCATTCAGGCGCAGCGTCCTGTCGTCTTTGTTGATGCGCACGAGAATCGATGTGTTCGCGCCCTCTCCGTTGCCGCCGGCGAAATCGAGGTCCTTGAGCGTGAACCGCCAGCGCCCGTCGCAGCCGTATTCGGCCGCGTCGGGGACGTATCCGTCGGTGTAGCGCCGCCAGACGCGCACATTGTTCTGAGGCCAGTCCGTGCAGCCGACATAGGCTTCGCAGACCATGTAGCTGAGGAAATCGTCGATATCGAGCATAGTGAGCGCCTTGGCGTAATTAGCTTCGTCGGTCATATCCGAGTCTATTATGAAGTCCATCATGTTCGTGAACTCATAATACTCCGATTCCGGCCCGCAGTCAAGAATCCATTTGTTGCCGCCCGATATCGGAGCTTTACCGTTGATTGCCGATATCTCGTCCGACGGTATGCCGTAATATGTCTCGAAGTACGAGTCGGAGAAGTCCTCGGTGACGGCGACGGCGCCGTAATACTTGCCGTTGATGTAGACGGCGGCGGTGCGCGTGTTCGGCGCATAAATGTCAAGACCGGTCGCCATATTCATCATGAACTGCGAGTTGATGATGGAGTCGTAGTTCTGGTTGCTGCCCGTCCGCAGCGACAGCGTCCGGAACTCGGCGACGGGTTCGCCGAAGCGGTTTATCAGCCCCGGAAACAGATCCGGCACGCGGAAGGTGTTCGTGCCCGGCGAATACTCGTAGCGAGCGTAAAGGCGCAGCGACTTCTGCGCGTTACCGCGCGTCCACCCGCCCTGTACGCGCACGCCGCCGTTCTGCGACAGCATCAGCGAGCCGTCGGAGTCGAACATATCGATGTGCACAGGCCGTTCCCACTCGCGGCCGTACTGGAAGTAGTTTGCGTCGAGGTTGCCCGTCGACCAGCCCGCGGGGCGCTTGCCGGCGAGGAACTCGTCGCGTATCCTGCCGGCGACGAGAATGCCGTTTTCATAGCCGTAGAAACCGTCTTCGTCGCCTGTCAGGCAGATGACCATGCACTGGAAGCGGTAGGCCGGCGATTCGTTCAGTATATACGTCGCCGTCTCGACGCCGCCCACCATGTTGCCGCCGCTGTCGAACGCGGCGGCACGTATCGTCCTCACGCACGAACCGTCGCCGGCTTCGCTGCCGAAGCGCACCGGAATCGGCTCTGTGTATTCGTCCGACTCCGCGGTCGGCTCCTGCCATCCCTTTTCGTACCGGATGGTGAGGTTTTCGTCGGCGCATGCGAGCGTTATATCGATATTCGTCGAATAGATGCCCGATTCCGGCGAAAACGATATCAAGCCGTCCGACGACGACTCGGCTGGTGGAACAAGCGAAGCGGTATCGCCGCCGAAGTCCGCATTTGATGAACAGGACGTAAAAAAAGCCGCGGCCGCCGCCAGGATAAGCAAACAAACCTTACGCATAAACAAGCCCTCTCGCTTCATACCATTCGGGCGACAAGATAGCGTAAAAGGGGCTGTCCGCGTACAACGTCGTGTAACGGACAGCCCCGTCGTTTTTCGTGAAAAACGCTGTCTTAAAGATGGGACTAATTATTTGTCTCTGACGGTCGCGTCTTCGACATAGGTGAGCATTACGTTGAAGTTGGAGTTGCGCTCGCGGATTTCGGAGAGCATCTCCTCCGTCTTCACCGAAGGATTGAGCGAAACGACATAGGACAGCTCCATAACCGTTCCGGCACTGGTAAGACGGACGCGGTGCAGGTTGAAGGAAGACGAATATTTCTTAAGGATATCGTCAAACTGTTTGTCGCGGGATTCGGATTCCGGCACGCAGATGACGAGCATCTTGTTCTCGCGGCGGAATTTACGGGATATGAGCGTGTAGGCGTCAACGATGATGCCGATGATGATAACGAAGACAACGCCGGGGGCGATAAGTCCGACGCCGCACGCGACGCCGGCAGCCATCGAAATGAAGATGAACGCGATATCGGAGGTTTTCTGCTGGAGCGAGCGGAAGCGGACGATGCTCATAAGGCCCGCAAGGCTGAACGCGCTGGCGATGTTGGTGCCGATGACGGATATGATCATCGCTATGACGCCGGCGACAGTGACGAGCGTCAGCGTAAATTCGAACGAGAAGCTGGAGCCGCGGTTGATGAAGTTATAGAACAGCACAACGAGCAGCCCTAAACCGATGGCGCACAGAACGGACAGCGTGATGGAAATGGAGTTTTCAAGCATGTTAATCTGCTTAAAATTATCGATTACCGAAGAAAAAGCGGTGCCGAAATCCATAATATGTATCTCCCTGAAAAATTATTGATCGAAGTAGTATAAATGATAATCAGGCTCTGCACAACACCTTGCGGTCGGAACCGGTTATCCGGACCGGCGGTATTGTCATTGCACCGGCGTATTTATTCGGATACGGCTCGTTTTCGTGTATAAGGCGTCCGATCTGACCATATTTCGAATAGCTCTGGTTCGTGAGGTTGTATTTTCCGAGGAGTTTGGCTATCCAATAAGGCATGTTCTCGTCGTTTTTAACTTCCAGCACAAGCATGTCATCGCCCATGACCGGAATCCCGTGGTTGCCGTGCGTCAGGTCGAGGTCGTCCATTCTGATGCGCAGTTTTGAGTCAAATGTAACGCGAAGCCGCGGTTTATCCGGGTCGTAAAAAGCGCGGCGGTTATAGCTCACGATCGCGGTCGGCTGAAGGTTATCCTTTTTTATCAGATTTACGATATACTTTTCAACCGCGGTTTGCGGTTCGACCTTGCCCTCGAAAAGGGCGAGGTTTTCCGCGAGAGTGCCCATCCTGCGCTTTTTATCCGACAGTCCGCGCAGCTTCGCTTTTGTTTCAAAAAAAGAAATGCTGTCCGGCGTGTTCGTATTACCGTAAACACGCAGTCGGACCTTCACTCTGTACGGTCTTTTGTCGTATGTCTGGTGGTAATAATCCAGTCTCGGCGTATCGTAATAAAGCGAGCTTATGTCGTATATACCTTCCGCGTTGCCGTAATCGTCCGGTTTCAGGTGGCCGTTTGCCTCCTGCATGAAGATTTCGGCAAGATCCGGGGTCATTATGTATTTAAATTCGTGTCTTCCGTCTGAAAAAGCCATTCGTCAGCCGCTACCTCGTTTCTGTTGTCGGCAGTGAAGGCCGAAAACGTTGTGTTTTTTCATATGCTGTATTGTATCATATAAAAACTATCTTTGCAATAGTCACGAAGTATTCAATTTTCATATAAATTGTTAATTTTCACACATATACATTTGTAATTATGGTTATTGTGGTATAATATTGTGCATGATTGCGCCGATGCTGCCTTTTAGGCCGGCTTTTATATGACGGCAAGGCTGCTGTGAAACCGGCGGATGACGTGCGGCGTATCATAAATATTGCAGGAAAAATCTGTCGGCGGGTAGTATAGACCCGCCTTTTCGGAGGAAAAAAGTGTTCGGCGTTAAAAAAAGCATTCTCGCAAGACTTGCTCTGCTGCTGGCAACGCTCATCTGGGGCAGCTCGTTCGTAATGATGAAAACCGCGGTGACCGATATACCGCCGAATCTGCTGCTCGCAACGCGCTTTACCGGCGCGTGCCTGATTCTCGCGGCCGTGTTTTCCCGTAAATTAAAAAAGGCTCTGTCGGAGGAGCCGAAGAAATATCTGATAGCCGGTGCGCTGGCGGGTGCAGCGCTGTTCGCCGCCTACTGTACGCAGACGTACGGGCTCATGCGGACGTCCCCCGGCAAAAATGCGTTCCTGACCGCCGTATATGTCGTTATCGTGCCGTTTCTTTTCTGGCCGGTCGACAGGAAAAGACCGACGGTCGATAATATCACCGCCGCGGTTCTGTGCGTCGCCGGAATCGGCCTCGTATCGCTGTCGGGGGCTTCGTCGGCAGCGGCGTCGTCGCTTACAGGCGACATTCTGACGCTGATCGGCGGCTTTTTTTACGCCTGCCACATAATCGTGCTGGCGCGCACCGCCTCCGGCTGCGACCCTGTTGTGATATCGATACTGCAGTTCGGTTCGGCGGCTGTTTTAGCGTGGATAACGACGTTTACGTTCGAGGGCGTTCCCGATTACGCAAAGCTGCCGTGGACCGGCGGACTTGCGTTCTCGGTGTGTTATCTCGTGTTCGCCTGCACCGCCGTTGCGCTGATGCTTCAAACGGTCGGCCAGAAATACACCTCGCCGTCTTCGGCGGCGCTCATCCTCAGCCTTGAAAGCGTTTTCGGAGTTCTGTTCTCGATAATGTTCGGCGATGAAGCGCTTTCTTTGCAGATAATCGTCGGCTTCGTCTTAATATTTGTCGCGATACTGTGCTCTGAGCTGAGTCCGATAGATAAAATCAAGCGCAGATCAAAGTCCGTCTCCACCGTCGACCCGGATATCGGCAGTTATTGATCGATTGTTATGTTTTTATGCTTTTGCAAAACGTAGAGTTATGCGTATGTCGAAAATACACTTGACTAAAATCGATAAAAATCACGGCCGCAGTATGCAGCGGAAATATCCGCCGTCATTTATGACGGCGGTATTTTGATAACTGCCGAGATCCATGTCGGCGTATGTCGAATATATCACGGCACCCGATGCCGGATATGAATGCGGCACCTTCTGAATCGGGCCGTGCGCTCCGTAAAAAAGAATGTCGGATTCGGTTGCGCAGCCGACACAGAACGAATCGGCGGAACTTTTCTCAGCAGCAGAGCCGATATAGGAGAAACGCATTCCGCGGTAATCGATATAAAACGACAAAACGGGCTGCGCCGACCGCTTTATCGTTGTATAGGGCGCCGTCGTCACGGCTGCTTCGCCGATTAAAAACGCATCGCCTCTTTCGTAATACTCGACCGCCGCGCCGTAGAGAGCGGCGGTTTTTTCGAGCGCGAAGCATACAGCGCGCTCGGCGTCCGTCTCCGGCGCCGGCAGGATAATCCGGCGCAGCACGTAGTTTTGCGCTAGCCTTGTCAGCGTACCGGCGCACCGCGCGTGCAGATGCGTATACACGACCGCCTCCAGCTCCGTCAGCGGCAGATCGGACACGGATGCGACGGCATGCTGTATGGCGGTGTATGAGCCGTCTGACATATCCGTAACGTATAATCGCTCGTTTTCGACATATGCCGTGAAATCATTGTGTTTATAGACAGATGCCGTTATAATCGCGCTGTCGTTTACGGCGACTGTATAAGACAGCACCGACGCGGTCATCCATGTCACGCCGATTGCATATATTAATGCGCAGTAACGCCGGTAATTTTTCCTGCAAAGGAGCAGAAACACGGTTCCGGCCGCGAAAAGCAAAACGGCGACCCACGCAAGCGGATAACGCAGCGACAGAACCGAGCAGCGCATCTGTGAAACGGAACCGATAAAAAGGTCGATTATTCGGCAGAGAAAGCCGATGACTGCGGAAAGAACGCGCTGCGGCAGCAGTAAACGGTACAAGATAAGCAGAAAAGGCGAAAAGAACAGCACGCCGGTTACAACCGGCATCAGGAGTACGGTGGATATGGGAGAAAACAACGGAAGTTCGCCGAAATAAAGCCATGACAACGGCAGAATAAACAATGTGCAAAGCGCCGATGTATAGGCAGATGAAATAATCGAAACGCACGAACGCGAAAAACCGCGGGACAGACGTTTGCGTAAATCACTGAAAAAACCGCCTCTGTCGCTGCGGGAACCGGTGCGGCGTCGAAATCGCGTATACAACCGCGATGCAGGCAGAGTGACGCGCGACGCGTACAGTGCGAGCATCGCTACGAATGAAAGTTGCAGACCGATGTCGAGTACGGCGACCGGCGACGATGCTATTATAACGGCGACCGATGCGAAGAGCGCTGTAACATCGTCGACGCTTATCTTGAACAAACCGGTCAGCGAAAACGCGACGGCCATGATCGCAGAGCGGACAACAGACATGTAAAACCCTGTAAGGCACGTGTAGAATATTGTGAACACGATGCATAAAACGCAGCGCACCTGCTTGCGGATGCGGAGCCGGCGAAGCAGTGCGTCGAGCCCGCCGGCCAGTATCGTAAGGTGCGTACCGCTGACAGCCAGAAGATGCGCCGCACCCGACCGTTTAAAATCGCGCCTGATGTCGTCGGCAAGGTATGATCTGTCGCCGAGCAGAAGGGCGGCTGTCAGTCCGCCCTCCCGCCGTCCTAATACTGCGACAAACGTCGCGCTCAGTCGCCCAGACAGACTTTTCAGCATCGACATAACACCGGGCCGATCTGTACCGATGATGTCGACGGAATCTTCCGCAACCGCCGAAATAAATATATTTTCGGCAAATGACTGCCTGCGCTCCGGAAAAACGGCGGTGTCCTCGAGAGCGGCAAAAACGACATGCGCCGATATTATGTCGCCGCGCGTCAACGAGCCGTCGCTGCACTCGAAGCGCGCGTTAAAGCTGCGCTTTTCTCCGTTGAGCGACGTTACTTTAATTTTATAGAACCCTCCGTATGACGACGAATATGTCGTCTGCTCCACGACGGCCGTGATTTCGCCGGTGCTGCCAGCGAGCCCTTCCGTTTTCGCAGCCCGTACATCGAAGGTGAAATACGATAACATACACGCGGCCGCGGCGAATAAAAGACAAACGGCTCCGTAATATAAGCGCTTTTTATCACCGCGAAAACGGATATATCGGGGCAATACGGCGCAGAGCACGCCCGCAATGAAGAAAAGCGCCGCTGCGATTATTTTTACTGCGCCGTCAAACGCAAGGCATATGGCGGACGATATTATAAAAGCGAAACAGGCCGCGGCGAAGGGTCTGTCCCGAAAGATATCCATGGTAACGTCTCCGCATGTCGTTTTGGAAATTTTATCATGGTGTGAATAGAATGTCAACGAACGCTGAAAAATAATAATCGCCGGCATATATTAAAAAATGCTTGACAAACATTGCGAATTATGCTAATATAAGCATTGCGCCGTGATCCATTAGCTCAGCTGGCAGAGCATTTGACTTTTAATCAAAGGGTCCGGAGTTCGAATCTCCGATGGATCAGTACACAAAAACGCCCGTAACGATTGACGTTACGGGCTTTTCTTGTGTTTTTTGACACATCGCCTACGCTGTTATAACGTCTCTTTTTCGTTTTTTCTAACAAAATGCATTATCCTGATGTCAAAATGCAGTAAGAAAAAACGGTTGTTTTATGTTATGCAAAAAAGCTTTATGTAAAAACTGCTCTCTTTCTATGCGCTCTATTAAGCAAATCGGGCTGGTTTTCATTTGGTATATAGATTATTCTACCATAAAATATATTAAATTAAATTTATTTAATAATTACCAGCGATTAACAACAATATATGCGAGTGGTATAGATATAACGTATTAACTTAATAAATCAAAAGGATC
>DBRA01000002.1:0-10646 GCA_002305445.1 Clostridiales bacterium UBA1380
AGCGTGTTCTTCGGCCCGACGATGATCGTTTTACCGTCCGTTATGTACGTCAGGTCGAGGTACTTCATGACATAGTCGAGCGCCTGTTGCATCGTTACGTCCGTCAGGTTGAGCGTGACTGTGGCGGCGGATCCCTTGTAGATGAAGTTGTAGCCGAGGTTTACCGCGAACGAGCTGAGCACGTCGCGTATATCGGCGCTTCTGAAGTTGACCGAGACACGGGTGTTCATATCCGACACCATTTCGGAATACGAAACGGTGCCGTAGGATTCGGGCGCATCGCCGTCCGCCGCTTCAACCGTCGAGGGAATGTTGAGCGTCATGCCCGCGGCGATCATCGATGCGGCGGTAAGACCGTTGGCGCTCGCGATTTCTTCGGCGGTGACGCCGAAGCGCGCGGCGATGGAGGAGAGTGTATCGCCGTTTTTGACGGTGTATGTGTCGTATGTCTCGGCGAAGGCGAATGTGGCGCAGCCGAAGATAACCGCGGCGGTGATCACCGCCGATATGATTCTTTTCGCCTTGCGGTATAACGAGTTCTTCATCACAAGTTACGCTCCCGTCAGTTTAATACGATTTGCGCGTCGCTTGAGTTTTGAGCAAGTGACAGTGTTTCGGATTTTCCGTCTTTTTCGATAGTAGCGGTATCGGATGTGATATCCGTCACTTTGTAACCGGTATCGCCGATGGGGCCGCCGACGCCCACGACATAGGCGGTGTTGGCGCTGATCAGAATAGCCACGGAGGTCCCGTTGGGGTTGTACATTATGCCGTCGAGCGTTACGGACGACACCGATGTCGTGAACGGGTCTTTGGACGGCTCGTCCGTCAGATCGAGCGTCCGCTCGGGGATCGGGAGAACGTACACATAATCGCTGTCAACCGGCGCAGAAGCTTCCTCCGCCTGCGACAGCCCCCTGATAATTAAAATAACCGCAACAACCGTTACTACCAGAATGATTGGCAAAAATGTAAAAGAATGTTTTGTTTAAAACGGCGGAAGCGGATATGGATTTACTTTTCTTGGCAGCCGGCTTTTGCGCGGGCGCCTTGTTTTGATTGCCAGTCATTTATTGCTCACAACCTCCCGTGACGATAGAGTCGGCAAATTAACGGCACTTGCGGAAAACAAATGTCAGGACAATTGCCCTCTATAAAGGCACATTACCCGCTTATAATATGTAACTATCGATATTATACAATCATTTTCCTGTATTGTCAATTGAATGTTTTAGACAAACGCACATAAATTAATAGATATTATGATTAAATTATCGCGTTGAAATAACGGGATTTCTTTGTAAAATGACAAATGCCGCGGTTACGTCATTTTGCACCGATATAAATAAAACTGCCGGAAACGTGTAACGTCTCCGGCAGTATGTCAGTTATTACCTTTTATCTTCGCGTTTTCCGCAGTTATCAGCCGTTCGATTATCTCTCCGTCGTCCTCGCCAGTCGCCGCGCTTATCTCGTCGAGCGCTTCGCGTGCCGCTTTGGATACGGCCAGCTCGAGCGGGATGAATTCGGATTCGTTTTCGAGTCTGCCGCCGACGATGCCTCCGCCGGATATCTCATAGCCGTCGACGACGACGAAGCGGCCTGTCTGCGCGCATTCTTCCGCGATGTCGAAGGCGAGCTCATGCTCGAACTCGAGCGCGACGTCCGCGACGTCGAAGCGCTCGACCTTGTCCTTGACGGTCGACTCGAGCGTCGACGCGTCGAGTATCTTGTTGACGGCGACAAGTCGCGCGTTCGTTTTCGCCGTGCCGAGCTTGAGCTTATACAGTTTGCCCTTTATCATAGGCTCGCGTCCGAGCCAGAACAGGCTCGCGGAGAACGCGCGTCCCGTCAGGCACGGCGCTTCGTCGGCGCGGCACACTATGTCACCGCGCCTGACGTAAACCTGCGTCGTGCACGTGAACCCGGCCGACGATCCGGCCGCTATGACGCGCCCGCCGTCTTCGGCGGCGGTGACGCCGCCCTCGAGCGTGGCGACGCGCGTGCGTTTGCCGGACGGCAGAAAGACGATCTCGTCGCCCTCGCGAAGCGAGCCCGCTTCGACATATCCGGCGACGATGCGTCGGCTGTCGCCGTCCTCGGTAAACTTATAAACGCCCTGTACGGGCATTCTGAACGCCGCGTTCCCGAGTGTCGCGGGCGCTTCGAACGCGTCGAGCTGCTCGAGCACGGTGCGGCCGCCGTACCACGACATGCGCTCCGATTTGGCGGCGATGTTGTCGCCCTCCGTCGCGCTGACGGGGATGAATCCCGCCGGCGAGATGCCGATCTCGGCTAAAAACGCGCCGTAATCACGCGCGAGCGCGTCGTATACGCCTTTGTCCCAGCCGACAAGGTCCATCTTGTTGACGACTACTGCGATCTGCTTTATGCCGAGCATCGACAGCATATAGCCGTGGCGGCGAGAGTTTTCGCATATCCCCTCGCGCGCGTCGATGACGAGCAGCGCCGCCGATGCTCTCGACGCTCCCGTTATCATGTTCTTTAAAAACTCGATGTGCCCCGGGGCGTCGATGATTATGTATTCGCGCTTCGCCGTGCGAAAGAAGCAGCGCGCCGCGTCGATCGTTATGCCCTGCGAGCGCTCGTCCTTGAGCGCGTCGAGCAGAAACGCATATTCGAACGGCTTGGCGTTGCGGCGGCAGAGCTCGCGAAGCGCCTCGAGCTTGCCGTCGGGCAGCGCCTGCGTGTCGGCGAGCAGCCTGCCGATTACGGTGCTTTTTCCGTGGTCGACATGGCCGACCATAACAATGTTCATGCTTTCCATATAAAAACGCGTCACCGGAACATACCTTTCCGGCCGCTCCTTCGTATTGATAAAAAGTGAATATAACTCGCCCGCGCGTCGCGGTAATACCGCGCGCATGTCCGCGTGCGGCGTATTACATGTATCCGTCCCTGCGCAGCTCCTCGAGGCCGCCGCCGTCCTCCTTGTCCTGCTCGCGGCCGGACCGCTCCGCGATGTGGGCGAACTTGCCGGAGCGCAGCTCTTCCACGATGTCGTCGTAATTTTTCGCCGTGGACTCGACGGGCTTCGTGCACGGCCAGCAGCCGAGCGAACGGTAGCGGTGTCCGTCGCCGTGGTCGAAGTAAAGCGGAACGACTGGTACGTTCTCACGGCGGATGTACTCCCACACGTCGAGCTCGGTCCAGTCGAGCAGCGGGTGGATGCGGACGTGCGTGCCGGGCGCGTAATCGGTTTTGAACTGCCCCCAGAACTCGGGCGGCTGCTCGCCGATGTCCCAGTCGTTGTTGACGTCTCGCGGAGAGAAGTACCTCTCCTTCGAGCGGCTTCCTTCCTCGTCTGCGCGGACGCCGACTATGACGCCGGTGAACGGCTCCGGCTTCGTGTCGAGCTCGTATTCGCCGGTCGCTTTATTCATGCGCTTTCTCGGCCAGTCGCCCGCGAGCGTATGCGTGAGCGCTTCGGTCTTCAGCGCGCGGCAGCACTCGATGCGGGTGGCGTTGCCGTCCGGAAACGTCGCCTTATCGGCGAGTGCGCGCGCGTTTTCGCCGACGATCATATCGAGCTTCCACTCGCGCGCGAGGTTGTCGCGGTATGTAATCATCTCCGGAATCTTATAGTGCGTGTCGATGTGTACGAGCGGGAAGGGGACATGCCCGAAAAAAGCCTTCTTGGCGAGAGCGAGCAGTACCGTCGAATCCTTGCCGATGCTCCAGAGCATGCAAAGGCTCGGGAAGCATGCGTAGGCTTCGCGCAGTATGCGGATGCTCTTCGCCTCGAGCGCATCAAGATTGTTTTGCATATATAAACACCTGTAATTATTATGTTGTCGCCCGATTACTCGGCAAGAGCCGACTCGGGGCGGTTGAGGATGCGGAACCCGCGTTCATTCGCGGTGACGGTCCTGTTATAAAGCATCGGCGAGCCGTCGGAGCGCGTGAAAACCGCGCCGGCCTCTTCGCAGATGCACTGCATCGCCGCGGTGTCCCACTCCTTCGTGTACGGCGTATAACGGTAATGCACGTCGCCTATGCCTTCGGCGATGAGGCAGCCCTTGAGCGAGCTGCCCGCGGCTTTCACTTCGGCTATCCGCGCGGCGTTGCGCGGGTCGGACAGCAGCTTTTCGACAGCCTTTTCCTTATGCGAGCGCGAATCCATGACAACGAGCCGTTCGGTGCGGTCGCTGACACGTATGCGTTCCGCGGGATCAAACGGCGTCCAGCCGTCTCTCGCGTCCGCTGTCTTATACGCGCCCATGCCGCGCGCTGCCGTGTACAGCGTACCGGTCGCGGGGCGGTAGACGACGCCGAGCACGGCGCGGTGATTCTCCGCGAGCGCGATGTTGACCGTGAACTCGTCGATGTGCTCGGTAAACTCCTTCGTGCCGTCGAGAGGGTCGACGATAAAGCACAGGCGGTGAAAAAGCCGCTCCGGTATGCCGCTCTCGCCGCAGACGTCGGCGGTCTCCTCGCTCAGGATGGCGGCGTGCGGAAAGCTCTCCCGCAGACGCGCCGATATTATCGCGTCGGCTGCTCTGTCCGCTTCGGTGACGGGCGACGCGTCGGCCTTGTATTCGACGCCGAATCCGGCTTCGTATATCCTCATTATCTCGCGGCCCGCTTCGAGCACCGCTGTGACCGCGGCGCGCAGCATCGGGACGAGCGGCGTCTGTACGGCCGAAGCCGCTTCGTATAGACGCGCAATTGCATCGGTAAAAGGAATCTTCGATGTGTCTATCTCGATATCGGGGGACTCCGGCGCTTCATACGGCGCGTCGACGCCGGTGAAGCCGCTGATCTCTCCGGCGAACGCGCGCTTATACAGCCCCTTCGGATCGCGCGACGCGCAGACCTCGAGCGGCGTCGAGACGTAGACTTCGGTAAACGGTATTTCGCCGGCCGTCTCGCGCGCAAGCTCGCGCGAGCGTTTCTCGGGCGATATCGCGCAGACGATGACAATCTGTCCGGACGACGCGATAAGGCGTGCCGCGTGCGATATGCGGCGGATGTTTTCGGCGCGGTCTGCGGCGGAGAAGCCGAGGTCGGCGCAAAGGCCGCCGCGTACGTTGTCGCCGTCGAGCAGAAACGCGTCGAACCCGTTTTTATGGAGCTTCTTTTCCAGCGCGGCGCCGAGCGTCGACTTGCCCGAGCCCGAAAGACCGGTCAGCCAGAATATATGCGGAAGCGTGCGTCTGTAGCGCGACGGCGCGTCGACGCACGAAGAAAAGGGCGTTATGTTGTCGCTCACGCGGAAATCCTCCGAGTAATTGCATAATTGACTAAAACCGCTACGACTTATTATAAGCCGTTTTCCCGCGTGAGTCAACGCGCGCGGCGAAGCCTTTACAAAAAATCGCGGTTTTGGTCAAACGGCGTCGTGCCGAGGTATAATAAAGCGCTGTAATGCGTATGGATAAATACGATGAAGCGTAGCAGAAGGTGACGTTTATGGACAAATCCGTAAAAAAGAAAGAGCCGGCGGCTAAACTGGCGGAACGCCGCGGAAGAACACGCGGCTTCGCGGCTCTGCTCGCGCTGATGTGCGTCTCGTCCGTCGCCGTTTACGGCGCGGCGTCGGGCAAGGAAAAGATCCGTTATCTCGGCGAGGCGGTCTTCACGTCGTCCGGCGGCGCCGCCGCGCCTGACGACATAGCCGCGACGCCCGTCGGCGTATCCGTCTATGCGACGGACATCGACGCGATGGCCGAGGCATACATCGAAGGCGAACTCGACATTGACGCGTTTTTCGAGGATGTCTTAACGGGAGAAACGGAGCGGTGAAGAGCGCAGCCGCCTACTCCGTCGCGTCGGCGCTCGCCGCCGCGGCCGTTATACTGGCCGCGGGCGCGTCGACGCCGTATCCCGCCGCAGCTGTCGCGGCCGCGGTCGTGCACGGCGCGGGACATCTTGCCGCTGCTCGGCTTTGCGGGCTTTCGCCCGTGAAGATGAACGCCGTGTCGCCCGGAGCCGTGCTGACGTTCGATTTCACGGGCAGAAGCTACGGCGCGGAGCTCGCGGTAAAACTGGCCGGGCCCGCGGCTAATTTAGCCGCGGCAGTGCTGTCGCTGCCTTTTCGCGGAGACGGCGCGATGTTTTTCAGGGCGGCCTGCGTCGTCCTCGCCGCCGTGAACCTGCTGCCCGCAGGCATGCTCGACGGCGGCGGCGCGCTGCGCTGCTTGATCGCCGCGCGGTTCGACGAAAACAAAGCCGCCGGTATATGCGCCGCGGCTTCTGTCGTATCCGCGTTCGTCCTGTGGGCGGCGTCGGCATACGTGCAGCTCAGGCTCGGAGGCGACGTCTGCGCATTGCTGCTATCGATATATTTGCTGTATCGCGCACTCGGGGAAAAAGACGGATAGAAGCGGGTTTTCTTATTATTGACGAATAAATCAAATATGGAATTTTCAAGCCCCCCAAAAACGTCACATTGTTACTAAAAAAAATGTTGCAAATTGCGAAGTTTATTGATAAAATAACATCGGCGTGCCTCGAGGTTTTTCGTGGTGCGTCTATTCTTTTAAAATATTGCGCGACACACGAAAGCGCAAGGAAAGAACGGGTGGCGAGATGGAAAAAAGCAAGATCATCGAGCTCCGCGGCGTAACTAAAGAATACGACGGGGAGACGGTGCTCAAGGGAATCAATCTGGACATTCACGACAAAGAGTTCATAACTTTGCTCGGTCCTTCCGGCTGCGGAAAAACGACAACGCTCAGAATCATCGGCGGCTTTGTGACGCCGGATTCCGGCGATGTTTATTTCAGCGGCAAAAAAATAAACGATGTGCCGCCGCATAAGCGTCCCGTCAACACGGTGTTTCAGAAGTACGCGCTTTTTCCGCACATGAACGTATTCGAAAACGTCGCTTTCGCGCTGCGCCTCAGGCGAATGTCGGAGAAGGAAACGGCTATGCGCGTCGCCGATATGCTCGATATGGTCGGCCTGCGCGGATACGAAAAAAGATCGGTGAATTACCTCTCCGGCGGTCAGCAGCAGCGCGTCGCCATAGCCCGCGCACTCGTTAACGAACCGAAAGTTCTGCTGCTCGACGAACCGCTTGGCGCTCTCGATTTAAAACTCCGAAAAGAAATGCAGACCGAGCTTAAAAATATACAGATACAAACCGGCATAACGTTCATATACGTCACCCACGATCAGGAAGAGGCCCTCACCATGTCCGACACCGTCGTCGTCATGAACGGCGGCGAGATACAGCAGATAGGCACTCCCGAGGATATCTACAACGAGCCGGTCAACATGTTCGTCGCGAAATTTATAGGCGAATCCAACATTCTGTCCGGCATCATGCACCGCGACTTTTTGGTCGAGTTCGCGGGCAACAACTTCGTCTGCGTCGACAGCGGCTTCAAGCCGATGGAGCCTGTCAACATCGTCATTCGCCCTGAGGACATCGGCGTCGTCGAACCCGGCGAGGAGTACATCAACGGCGTCGTGGAACGCGTCACGTTCAAGGGCGTCCATTACGAGCTTGTTGTCGACGCCGCGAGCGAGAGCTGGATAATACACACGACGAAGTACGTGGAGCCGGGAACCGTCATCGGCATGTCGCTCACACCCCAGGACATACACATCATGCGAAAATTCCCCGACGACGCGGACTATGACCCTGAGAAAACGGAGACCTATGCGGAAATATCCGAGAACATGGAGGAATAAGTAAAGAAATTGAACAGAAACTCAAAATTTCTTTCTGCTCCGTATCTTCTCTGGATGATCATCTTCATCATCGTGCCGCTGGCACTGATAGTCGTCTTCGCCTATACGACCACCGTCATGGTGGACGCCGACGGAAACATCGTCACGGACGAGGAATACGCGGAGCTTGAAGCGGAATTTTACGAAACCGCCGAGGAAGACGAGACCTTCGACCCCGGTTTCGAGAAAAAAACGATATTCACCTGGGATAACATAATCGCGGTCGGCCAGTATATGCCGACGCTGCTGAAATCGATATGGCTGTCCGTCATCGCGACGGCGATCTGCCTTGTCATCGCATATCCGCTCGCGTTTTCGATATCGCGGTTCAACTTCTCAAGGCAGAAGATAATGCTGATGCTCGTCATGCTGCCGATGTGGATGAACTTTCTGCTCCGCACCTACGCGTGGATGACGCTTCTCGAGCGCGGCGGGCTCATCAACCGTTTCCTGTCCATATTCGGCATCGGGCCGTTCGATATGATCTATACGCAGGGCGCGGTCGTTCTCGGCATGGTATATAACTACCTCCCGTTCATGATACTGCCGCTCTACTCGATCATGACCAAGATCGATCCGAAGACGATCGAGGCGGCGCAGGACCTCGGCGCCGGCTCCGCCGCCGTCTTCGGACGCATAATCCTGCCGCTGTCGATGCCCGGCGTCGCGTCCGGCATATCGATGGTGTTCGTCCCCGCCGTCAGCACGTTTATCATCTCGCGCATGCTCGGCGGCGGCAAAAACCTTCTCATCGGCGACCTCATCGACCTTCAGTTTCTCGGCAACGCCTACAACCCGAACCTCGGAGCGGCGATGTCGCTTGTGCTGATGGTGTTCATCCTCCTCTGCATGACTGTTACGAACTCGCTTGACGACGAAGATATGGAGGCGGTGCTGATATGAAAAAGTTTATATCGCGCGCATATATCGCGCTTGTCTTCTTCTTCCTTTACGCGCCGATATTCGTTCTAATCGCGTTCTCCTTCAACGAGTCGAAATCGCGCGTGTGGACCGGTTTCACCTTCGACTGGTATGTAAAGCTGTTCAGCAATCGCACGATACTGTCCTCGCTCGTCAACACTCTGCTGATCGCGCTGATCGCCGGCGTGTTATCGACGATACTCGGGACGGCGGCGGCCATAGGCATATTCAACATGAGAAAGGTGACGCGCTCCGTCATATTGAACGTCACCTATCTGCCGATACTCAACCCCGAGATAGTCACGGGCGTGTCGCTGATGCTGCTCTTCAAGTTCGCGTCGATACCGTCCGGCTATATCACGCTGATACTGTCGCACATCACCTTCTGCGTGCCTTACGTCATACTAAACGTATTGCCCAAGCTGCGCCAGATGAACCGCAGCCTGACGGAGGCCGCGATGGATCTCGGCTGCAATTCGCTGCAGGTCTACCGCTACGTCGTCATACCCGAGATCATGCCGGGCATCATAACCGGCTTCCTTATGAGCCTGACGTATTCGATCGACGACTTCGTCATCTCCTACTTCACCTACGGCCCGTCGAGCCAGACGCTGTCGATTACGATATTCTCGATGACGCGCCGCAAGGTCAGTCCGGAGGTTAACGCGCTCTCCGCGATCATATTCGTCGCCGTCCTTGCCGTGCTTATAATCGTCAACGTGATCGATGCCAAGCGCGGGGAAGACCACGTTGCTAAAAAGGCGGTGAAGCGCTTATGAAAAAACTTCTTGCGCTGACCGCCGCGGTGCTTTGCGCCGTCATGCTCGCCGTGCCCTCCTTTGCCCTAGAGTCCGGATATGATATCGACTACTCCGACTCGGTCGACTGGAAAAAGTTTAACGGCCAGGGCGTCGTGATCAACGTTTACAACTGGGGCGAGTACATCTCCGTGGATGACGGCGAGGAAGGGGCGTTCGACACGATCACGGAGTTTGAAAAACTGACCGGCATACGCGTCAACTACTCAAACTTCGATACAAACGAATCGCTTTACGCAAAACTCAAGTCCGGCACGAGCCAGTACGACGTCGTCATCCCGTCCGATTATATGATCGGGCGCATGATTAACGAAGGCATGCTCGAGCAGCTCGACTTCTCGAACATACCGAACTTCGAGAACATAAGCGAGCGCTTCCGCAACCCTGAGTACGACCCCGAAAACCTGTATTCGGTGCCGTATATGTGGGGCTACGTCGGACTGATCTACAACACAACGATGGTTGACGAGGATGACGACGTCGAAACGTGGGACATCCTGTGGAACGAAAAATACGCCGGCAACATGCTTATGTTCAGCAACTCGCGCGACGCTTTCGCGATAGCGCTTGCCCGGCTCGGGTACTCTTTCAACACGACGTCCGAAAAAGAGCTGCGCGAAGCCGCGGAGTCGCTCGCCGAACAGAAACTGCTCATCCAGGCGTATGTCATGGACGAGATATTCGATAAGATGGGCGGCGGCGAAGCCGCGATCGCGCCGTATTACGTCGGCGACGCGATCGTTATGATCGATGAGAACCCCGATCTTGCGTTCGCCATACCGCGGGAAGGAATGAACGTCTTCGTCGACGCGATGGTCATACCGAAAGGCGCAAGGAACAAGGAAGCGGCGGAGCTGTTTATTAACTTCATGTGCGAGACGCTCGTCGGCGTCAAAAACTGCGAGTATATCGGCTACTCGACTCCGCTTGACCCCGTGTACGAAGAACTCGATGAAGAAACTCAAAGCGGCCTTGCCTATCCCCCCGACGAGGTGCTCGAAAACGGGCAGGTATTCACGGCGCTTCCCGAGGTAACGACGCGTCTGCTCGATAAGCTCTGGACGGGCGTGCTTTCGTCCGGCTCGTCGAGCCCGTGGGTCATACCGGTGTTTATGGGAACGTGCATCGCAATGTCGGTCGTCATAAACATCACGCGGCGCGCAAACAGGAAAAAGAATTTCTACTGATTCGCTTGTCAAATAAAAA
>DBRA01000002.1:10660-27445 GCA_002305445.1 Clostridiales bacterium UBA1380
TCCGCGCTTTTTACGTTGTCAATTTAATGTTTCTTTTTCGAGGCGAGCGTGAAGACGCCGGCGACGGAGACGGCGGTAATAAGCGCGATGAGCGTATCGGACGTCTGCGGAGCCGTGGTGGTTACGGCAGCGGTTGTTTCGACAGCGGCCGGCGCCTCTGTTTCGGCAGCGGGCGCTTCCGTTTCGGCGGGAGCCTCCGCGGCGGCGGGAGCGGCGGCGCCGGCGGTGCCCTTAACGCCCCAGAACTCCATCTCGGCGATGTTGAGAAGAACGTCTTCCTGACCCTGATACACGCCGAAATATGTGAACGCTTCGTTAGTGAGGATTTTATCCTTCGTGATGCAGATGTAGTCGTATTCCTGCTGCGTGTCTTCGACGTAGAGGTCGGTCCAGTTTTCGCCGTCGTTGGAGCCGACGAAATGCAGACCAACGGTTCGCTCGGGCTTGTCCTCGCGGCACACATAGCGGATTTCGGTCACGGAATACGCCGTGCCGTCGGTCTTTATGTAAACGATGTTGCCGGGACCGAAGTCATCGTTCAGAGGCGCATAATATGTCGTGATGTTGCCGTCAAACGCGCACACATAATTGTAGTTGTCGGGCGTTTCGGAGAAGTTGGTTCCGATATAGCTCGGCTCGCCGACGATCAGCTCGCTGCCGGCGGGTTTGTCAAGACCCCAGAAATCGATTGAGCCGGGATAGTCGTCGACGAAGGCGAACGCTGCAGTGCTCATTAAAATCGACACGGTGATTGCCAGGATGGCAAAAAATGCTTTTTTCATAATAACCTCCAATATAAATTTGTCTCGAAAATAACTAATGTCCACTATTTACCAAGACTGTAATAATTATATAGTATTGTATAATATGTGTCAATATTATTAATTGGGTATTATAAATGAAAATTAGGCGTTTGGTATGTAAAATTATATAAATATATCCGATTCGGTAATTTTTACGCTATCTTATGCCGTAATCCGCAGTAGAAAATCATAAAATTTATATAAACATTTTGAAAAATTATGCATATTATATTTTACGCAGAAAGTCCTTCTGTTCCTCTGTGATTCTGCGGCTCTCTATCGCCTTCCTGATCGTTTTGGCGCGAATGAACGGGTCCGGCTGATTTACAACATAAGGAAGCGCGCCGTCCCAATCGGCCGCGAGCGCGGTCGCGAAGAACCACGCGATCATCATATCGATGTAATAACCGCGTAGCTTTACGGCGTTCACCTTCTCGAAGCATCCTTCGTCGCCGATATAGTGATTCATCAGCATCCGCACCGCAAACCGAACCGTGTATAAACGGTCGGATAAAAGCCATCTGTCGATGTACGGCATCAGCAGCGACTTATTAGCCGCGAACGGCTTCGGGTTCAGCGCATCGCATACCGCCCAGTTGTCGATATACGGAAGAAACGATTCCGTTGCGCATACGGCGCCGTCGAATGATTTGATATGCCCGATGAGATAGCAGTGCAGTATGTTTTCGTCGTAATACCGGTGAGGCAGGCCGCGCATGAAATCGTCCGCTTCCGGACTGGCAGCAATCGACTTTGCGATGCGGTGCAGGACGGGCGATCTGACGCCGATCACGGTTTCGGGCGCGACCGTCGGTACAATCGAGCACTGAAATGCTTTGTAGCCGGCGTCGCTGTTCTCAAAAAGCAGGCTTGATATATTCCTGTTTTCGGTCTGCATGACGTCTCCTGTGTTTTTTTCTATTATGATAACATCGACAGGACAGTATTGCAACCGCATGCTGCGAAGGTTTATGAGATAAAAAGTTCCTGCATCGAAAAGATTTAACTTATTAAACAGTTATTTTGCGCATAATATCGGCATTATTCATAATAATATCGACGGGTGCGAGAAAAAAACAAATTATTAACAGTTCAAATACTTGTCATGGAATTGTTATTATGATACAATACATAGCAAATGCTTCGGCGAATATCATTACATACATTATGTATCGGCCGGTGATATTTTGTTGCGCGCCGTCATATAAATTGATGTTGCCGGCGGACATATAAAAACATGTTAAGCGGAAGCGACATATATACTCTTTAAACGAGGGGGTATAATAATAATGACATCAAGTTGATGAGAAAAGTTATAGACAAGTGAACGTCGGTTCTGCATGCGGTAGCAACAGAACACCGGATACGGGCGCCGCATCGTGCGCTCTGTTCCGGTCGGACCGTTAAATAAAGCAGGAGATTCAAAGAAAAGCAAACGGTGTAAAATCACAGGAAAGCTGGTTCGATTTTATGATGCGCAGGTAACGGAAAGGTTCATAAAAAATATACACCGGATCAAACGGCTTTGCCGTCAGACACGGTGTATGTGAAGATTGCGGAGGGGGGATTTGAACCACCCGACCTTTGGGTTATGAGCCCAACGAGCTACCAGACTGCTCCACTCCGCGATATAGACCGAAACGATGACGTTCCGGCGGTGAAGGGAATAAGCTGTGATGAAAATGTGTGCCGGAAACCGGGGTCGAACCGGCACGTTACTCGCGTAACACGGGATTTTAAGTCCCGGGCGTCTGCCAATTCCGCCATTCCGGCGAATCGTCCGCTGAAAAATGGAGACAGTTGGAATCGAACCAACGACCTCATGCATGTCAAGCATGCGCTCTAACCAACTGGGCTATGCCTCCGTGCCGCGAACGACGTTATTATAGCACAGCCGAACGAGCTTGTCAACCACTTTTTTAAAATTCAAATATAAATGTGTTGATATGCCTGTCTGTGTATATGGCGCTGTAATCATGACGCGGTAATGCGCATAATAATAAACGAATGTATAAACAGAGGGAAATGTTGTTATGAATGAGATCAACACTTGGATGCTTCTGTACGCAGCGCTTTCGTGTGTTATCGGCGCAATCGTAGCCGGCATTTTATATTCATGGGTCAAAAAAAGACCTCAGAAAAACAAGCGCGTCAGCGAAGTAGGCGCGCTTATAGCAAACGGCGCGAATACCTTCCTTCGCCGCGAATACGGCGCGCTCGTGAAGTTCGCCGCGTGCGCCGCCGTGCTTATTCTGGTGTTTTTACCGGGCCCGATCTGGAAAGGTTCGCCGTCGGATAACATCATAATGGCCGTATCGTATATTGTCGGCACCATATTCTCGGCGTTTGCCGGCAAGCTCGGCGTCACTGTCGCGACGCTAGCCAACACGCGCTGCGCCGAGTCCGCCTCGGGCGGGGTGAGAGCGCCGTTCATGATCGGATACAGAGGCGGCGCGGTCATGGGTATGGCCGTCGTTTCCGCTTCGCTTCTCGGCGTCGCGGCGGTTTATGCGGTGACGGGCGATGCGACTGCGATACTCGGATTTTCATTCGGCGCAAGCTCCCTAGCTCTGTTCGCCAAAGCGGGCGGCGGCATATTCACCAAAACCGCGGACGTCGCCGCGGACCTCGTGGGTAAGAACGAACTCGGCATACCCGAGGACGACCCGCGCAACCCCGCCGTCATAGCCGACAACGTCGGCGATAACGTCGGCGACGTCGCCGGCATGGGCGCGGACCTGTTCGACTCGAACGTCGCGTCGATAGCCGCCGCGCTCGTTATGGCCGCTGCGATTGACCGCGAGGGCGGCCATTGCACCGCGACCGTTTTCGCGTACGCCGCGTCCGGCGTCATATCGTCCGTGCTGGGCGTCGCATGCGCGAGAATCGGCAAAAAGAGCACGCCCACGTGGGCGCTCAACGCCTCGACTTACACGACGACCGCGATCTTCCTCGCGCTTACGGCCGTCCTTACGGCAATATTCGATTTCGGCTGGCGCATTTGGGGCGCGAGCGCGTCCGGACTTCTCGCCGGCGTTCTCATCGGAATCGTGACCGACTATTTCACCGACGACAGTAAAAAGCCGGTCAGACAGACGGCGAAAGCGTCCGAAAGCGGGCCTGCGTTTACGATTTTATCCGGCGTCAGCTACGGTTTCTTAGGTACTTTGCCCGCGATGGCCGGCGTCGGCATCGCCGCTCTCGTTGCTTATAAGATCTGCGAACCCATGGGCACCGGCTACGCTATGTTCGGCGTCTCGATGGCGGCGCTCGGTATGCTCTCGATCGTCGGTACAATCGTCTCCAACGACGCTTACGGGCCTATCGTGGATAACGCGCGCGGCATAGCCGAGATGTGCGGCCTGGGCGATGAAAGCGTCCGCGTCGCCGATGAGCTCGACAGCGCCGGAAACACCGTCAAAGCCATAACGAAGGGCTTCGCGATCGGCGCGGCCGGTCTGACCGTCATCAGCCTTCTGTCCGCGTTCATCAGCGAGGTAAACGAAGCTGCCGAAGCGCTCGGCGTCGCCGGTATCGACATGCTCGCCATCACCGACCCGACCGTGTTCTTCGGCATACTCGCCGGAGCTGCGACGCCAGCCGTTTTCTCGGCGATGCTTATGCTCGGCGTCGACCGCAACGCACAGCGCATGGTCGCGGAGATCAAGCGCCAGTTCTCGACGATCATCGGTCTGCGAGAGGGCAGAGAAGGCGTTAAGCCGGATTACGCGCGCTGCATCACAATAGCCACCGACGGCGCGCTCGGCGAGCTCATCCCGGCCGGACTATTTGCGATTGCCGCAACGGCGATCGTCGGCTTCCTCGGCGGTGTCAACGCGGCCGGCGGCTTCCTCGCGGGCAACATAACGAGCGGTCTTCTGCTCGCCGTGTTCATGTCCAACGCAGGCGGCCTCTGGGATAACGCGAAGAAGTACATCGAAGCCGGTGCGCACGGCGGACGCGGCTCCGTCGCGCACAAGAGCGCCGTCGTCGGCGACACCGTCGGCGACCCGTTCAAGGATACCGCCGGCCCGTCGATCAACACGCAGATAACAGTCGTGTCGCTCGTCGCGTCGCTCCTTGCGAAACTGTTCTTAGAGCTGGCGATCTTCTGAAAAACCCTGATTTCGCAAAGGAATTTATATTAAAAAGGTCTTGACAGCAAAATCGCGCCGTGATATAATACTTAGGTACAAAGAAGCAGAACGTTCTCCGTTCTCACCGAGCCGCAAAAGCGAGCCGGTTAATACTTGAGATGGCATTACTATGCGATTTTAAGCGTGCGGAGAACATCCGCACGCTTTCTTTGTTAAATTTATACGGATTAAATCCGGAGGTGACATACCATCAGCGCAAAAGAGATGCAGATCAACGAGGAGATCAAAGCGAAGGAAGTCCGTCTGATCGGCGAGAATCAGGAGCAGCTCGGGATCGTACCGTTCGCGACGGCGCTTGAGACCGCGTATGACCGCGGTCTGGATCTCGTACTTATCGCACCGACGGCGACTCCGCCCGTATGCCGCATAATGGACTACGGACGCTACCGCTACGAGCAGGACAAAAAGGAGAAGGAATCAAAGAAAAAGCAGACTACGGTGGAAATCAAGGAGATTCAGCTTTCCTGCCGTATTGATACGCATGACTTTAATACGAAGGCTACGAATGCGATCAAGTTCCTCACCGCGGGCAACAAAGTCCGCGTCGTCCTCAAATACAAATGGCGCGAGATCACGCATCAGGAGATCGGACGCGATCTGCTCAAACGCTTTGAAGAGGCCTGTGCCGAAGTCGGAACCGTCGACAAGACGCCTGTGCTTGACGGACGCATTATGACAATGTTCATAAGCCCGAAGAAAGCATAATCTTCGCATAGGCTGAAAAGCCGTCTGCGCGCTGACAGGTTGCACCGGCCGCGCATTATGCGCGGCCCTACGTATGACCTGACGCAAAAAAACAACCGAAAGGGTAAGTGTATAATTAAAATGGGTAAGATCAAGACGCACAAGGCGTCGGCAAAGAGATTTTCTCTCACCGGCACGGGAAAGGTTAAAATGTTCCACGGAGAGCATCGTCACAACCTCGGCCAGAAATCGCAGAAGCGCAAGAGAGCGCTCCGCACCGGCTCGTATCTGAGCGAGTCCATGGCCCCGACGATTCGCAAGCTCATCAATAAATAAGCGGCAGAGAGATATACGGAGGATTAAAGAAAATGGCAAGAGTAAAAGGCGCGATGATGACGCGCAAGAGAAGAAAGAGCATTCTTAAGGCCGCTAAGGGATACTGGGGCGCAAAGAGCAAGCACTTCAAGATGGCCAAGCAGGCCGTCATGAAGAGCGGCAATTATGCTTTCGTCGGCCGCAAGCTGAAAAAGAGAGATTTCCGTTCGCTTTGGATCACCCGCATCAGCGCGCAGGCAAAGGTAAACGGAATGAATTACTCCACGTTTATGCACGGCCTTAAGCTCGCCGGCATTACGCTGAACAGAAAAATGCTCGCCGAGATCGCGGTTTCCGATAAGGAAGCTTTCGCTGCTCTCTGCGAGACCGCAAAGAACGCGAAATAAATATCTATGACCCGGTTCGCCGGGTCATATTTTGTACATTCGAGAGGAAAAACGGGGCGGTACAGCGAGAATGATAATTAAGATAAACGGCCGTACGTTCGACGCGGCCGAGGTCGCGTCGCGCTCCTCGCAGGTGACGGCGCGCGCGGCTTCGCTCGCGGATTCAAAGGGCAGGGACGCCGCAGGGCTGTTTTTGTGCGAGGGCGTCAAGCTCGTCGCCGAAGCGGCGCGCAGCGGAGCGGCGAAGGAGATATATATAAAGCGCGGCGCCGAAGGCGCGCTGGCGGGCGCCGACGGCGAAGCCGTCGCCGAAGCGGTGCGCGCGGGGGCGGCGCTTTACGTCCTGTCGGAGCCGGCGTTCGAGAAGGTCACGACCGAACGCGCGCCGCAGGGTATATGCTGCGCCGCGGCGATGGCTCCGTTCGCGCGCGCCGGATTTTTCGGCGGATCCGACCGCGTCATAATGCTTGAAAACGTGCGCGATCCCGGCAACATAGGCACCGTCATGCGCACGGCCGCCGCGTTCGGTTTTGCCGGCGTCGTCTTCGCCGGCGACTGCGCTGACCCGTACAACACAAAGGCTGTCCGCGGCGCGATGGGCGCCCACTTCAGACTTGCACTCGCGCGCGAAAAGGATGCTGCCGAAGCCGTCCGTACATTCGCGCGCGCCGGCAGGCGCGTCCTCGCGGCAATGCCGGCGGAGGGCGCGCTCACGCTCGGCGCGGATGAGATCCTGCCGTCGGACGTAGTCGTCATCGGCAACGAAGGGCACGGGCTTTCGCCGGAAACGGTCGCTGCGTGCACGGGCGGCCTGCGCATACCGATGGCCGCGGTCGCAGAGTCGCTGAACGCCGCGGTCGCCGCGGCGGTTGTCATGTGGGAGCAGTCCAAAGGGGGATTGACAACCGGCGAGATATATATTAGAATGTAACGTATATTTCCGACAACCAAATAATGCAAACGCTTGTGGAGGCGCTCGCGATGGACGCTCGTCTGCTTTGGGTTTGGCTTTCTCTCGCATGCGGCGTGCCTAATAAAAACGGCAGAAGGCTCGTCTCTTATTTCGGCAGTGTCGATAAAATATACGCGGCAACCCGGAAGGACTACATAGACGCGGGAGTGCGCGCCGGCGACGCCGCCGTCCTTAACGCGCTTTGCGCCAAAAACACCGACAGAGCGGCGAAGGTCATCGAGCGCTGCCGCGCGCTCGATATATCCATAATGACGATAGGCGACATCGGCTACCCGCGCATATTCGCGACGGTCGAGGACGCGCCGTTCGTTTTATATTACCGCGGGAAATGGCCGGATCTGAACGACCGCTTCAGCGCCGCCGTCGTAGGCACGCGCAGCATGACCGAGTACGGCTGCATAGCTGCGTACGAATTGTCGTATAATCTCACGAGAGCGGGCGCGATAATTATATCGGGCATGGCGCTCGGTATCGACGGGGTTGCGTCCGCCGCCGCGCTCGACGCCGGCGGCACCACCGTCGCCGTGCTCGGCTCCGGGCTCGACGTCATATATCCGCGCGAGCACACAAGGCTGTTTGACGATATACGCAAAACCGGCGCGGTGATCTCCGAGTATCCGCCCGGAACAAGGCCGCTCGGCCCCAACTTCCCGAAGCGCAACCGCATCATAAGCGGGCTCGCCGACGCTACGGTCGTCGTCGAGGGGACGGAAACGAGCGGTGCGCTGATAACGGCAAACAGCGCGCGCAGACAGGGAAGGTATGTTTACGCTGTTCCGGGCAAGTTTACCGACCCGATGAGCGCCGGGCCGAACTCGCTGCTCCGCAGCGGAGTGCACGCCGTCGTCGGCGCGATCGACATCGTGTCCGACTACATCGAGGTCTACGGCGACAAGCTGAAGGCCGAAACGGCGCGCCGCAACGCGACGTTCACCTATTCGGAGATAAAGGAGCGGCTCGACGAGCGCAGGGTCTACTCCGGCAGCGGCGACAAACGCGAATCCGCATTCGGCTACGGAGCGTTCGGCGGCAAAGGTACCGAAGCGAAGATGGCGGCATTCGAAGCCGCCGCAGAAAAAAGGCGCGTCGCTTTCCCGTGGATAAAGAGCCGGCCGTCGAAAAAAGACGCCCGCGTCATCTCGGGCGAGCTCGTAACGCTCGACGAGATCAAGGCGTCAAGGTCGCGCGACGCGAAAACCGGCGATGCGGCGGCGCAAAACGATGATTTAACTACCGAAAAATCGCAGAATATATATAAGCCCTTCGATCCGTCGGTACTGACCGAGGAGGAGCGGCGTTTATACGACGCCATGCCGGCCGGCGAAAGGATAACGCCGGATCAGCTCGTCACCGAGTCGCTCTCGGCAGCCGAGGTGACGGCGGGGCTGACGCTGCTCGTGCTCGCCGGAGCGGTTGAGGAACATCCGGGCGGATACTACAGTAAAAATATTTAGTTCACCGCTTGCCACCCTCCGCATAAAGTCTACACTCACTTAAGGATGATAATAATGTCCAAACTCGTAATAATGGAATCGCCGCCGAAGGCCAACACGGTAAAGGGTTACCTCGGCGCGGATTATAAAGTCGTCGCCAGCAAGGGGCACGTCCGCGATCTGCCGAAGTCGAAGCTCGGCATAGATATCGAAGGCGGCTTCAAGGCTCATTATATAAATATCCGCGGCAAGGGCGACCTCATAAGGGAGCTTAAGGCCGAGGTGAAGAAAGCCGACCGCGTATACCTCGCGACGGACCCTGACCGCGAAGGCGAAGCGATATCGTGGCACCTTGCAAACGCGCTCGGCATCAAGGAAGACGAGGCGTGCCGCATCTCGTTCAACGAAGTGACTAAGGCCGCCGTCAAAGAGGCGATTAAAAAGCCGCGCAAAATAGACATGGACCTTGTCAACGCCCAGCAGGCGCGGCGGCTGCTCGACAGAATCGTCGGCTACAAGTTAAGCCCGTTTTTATGGAAGACCGTTAAGAGCGGGCTTTCCGCTGGCCGCGTCCAGTCGGTCGCGACTCGCATCATAGTCGAGCGCGAGAACGAGATCCGCGCGTTTGTTCCGCGCGAGTACTGGACGGTCGACGCGCTGCTCTCGACTCCGAAGCAGAAGACGCTGACGGCGCGGTTCTACGGCGACGAAAACGGCAGAATCGAGCTTTCGTGCGAAAAAGACGCGCAGAAAATCGTAGACGCCGTCGCGGGAAAGCAATTCGACACGCTCGACGTTAAAAAAGGCACGCGCTTCAGGAACCCGGCGCCTCCGTTCACGACCTCGACGCTGCAGCAGGAGGCTTCGCGCAAGCTGAACTTCCAGTCTCAGCGGACGATGAAGGTCGCGCAGGAGCTGTACGAAGGCGTCGATCTCGGCTCGCAGCTCGGCGGCGTGCAGGGTCTTATAACCTACATGCGCACCGACTCGCTCCGCATATCGTCGGAGGCCGCTGAAGCCGCGAAGAACTATATCGTCGAAAAGTTCGGCGACAAGTATTACCCCGAAACGCCGCGCGTTTATAAATCCAAGGCGAACGCGCAGGACGCGCACGAAGCGATCCGCCCGTCGAGCATGGCGCTCGACCCGGCGAAGATAAAAAAGCACCTCACATCCGACCAGTACAAGCTCTACAAGCTCATATACGACCGCTTTATCGCGAGCCAGATGACGTCCGCGGAGCTGTCGACGGTCGCCGTCGACTTCGGCTGCGCCGGATACATCTTCAAGGCGAGCGGCTACACAGTTAAGTTTCCGGGCTTTTTAGCCGTCTACGAGGAGTCGAACGACGCTTCGCAGAAGACGGCGGCGGAGGCGTCCGAGCCGGAGCAGAACACACGCCTGCCCGTGCTCACCGCCGGCGAGAAGCTCGACTGCGAAAAAATATCACCGGAGCAGCACTTCACCGAACCGCCCCCGCGCTATACGGAGGCGTCGCTCGTCAAGTTCTTAGAAGAAAAGGGAATCGGCCGCCCGAGCACCTATACGCCCATCATCACGATTATAATATCGCGCGGTTATGTCGCGCGCGAGGGCAAGGCGCTGGTGCCGACGCCGCTCGGCGAACTTACGACGAAGCTGATGATCGAGAACTTCCCCGACATCGTAGACTACAAGTTCACGGCGTCGATGGAGGAGCGTCTCGACAATATCGAACACGGCGAGACGACGATGGAGGAAGTGCTCGGCAGCTTCTACGAAAACTTCAGCACCGCTCTCGAAAAAGCCGAGGCGACGGTCGATAAGGAGTCGATCGAGGTGCCGGTCGAGGAGACCGACCTCGTCTGTGAGCGCTGCGGCGCTAAGATGATCGTCAAAAACGGCCGGTTCGGCAAATTCGCCGCGTGTCCCAACTACCCCGAATGCAAAAACACGAAGCCGCTGGGCAAGGACGGGCGTCCGCTGCCGGAGAAAAAGCTCGAGGTCGCAGATTTCAAGTGCGAGCTGTGCGGTTCCGACATGGTGCTGCGCACCGGCCGGTACGGCAGCTTTTACGCATGCGTGCGCTATCCCGAGTGCAAGTTCACGAAGCAGAAGCAGTACCCGCTCGGCGTCAAGTGTCCGAAGTGCGGCGCCGACATCGTGACGCGCTTCGGCAAGAACAAAAACGCATACTACTCATGCTCGCGCTATCCCGAGTGCGATTTTTCGTCGTGGGATATGCCGACCGAAGAAAAATGCCCGCAGTGCGGCTCGATGCTTATGCGCAAGAAGGGTCGCCACCAGCTTGTCTGCATGAACAAGGAGTGCGGCTACAAGCGCGATGAAGCGCCGAAGGAAGACGTTTCCGACGAAACCGTTAACGCGCCGAAGGATGCCGACAATGAGTGATGCGTCCATGGAAAGCAGAGTTCTGACCGTCGTCGGAGCGGGTCTCGCCGGCTGCGAAGCCGCTTATCAGGCGGCGAAGCGCGGCGTCAGGGTGTGCCTTGTCGAGATGAAGCCGGAAAAAATGACGCCGGCGCACCGCAGCGATAAATTCGCGGAGCTTGTGTGCTCGAACTCGCTGCGCTCGGACGAAACGACGAACGCCGCGGGGCTGCTCAAGGAGGAGCTGCGCATATGGGGTTCGCTCGTGATGGAGGCGGCGGACAGCACGCGCGTCGCCGCGGGCAGCGCGCTCGCCGTCGACCGCGAGCTGTTCTCGTCGTATATCACGGAGAAAATACGCTCGAACCCGAACATCGAAGTGATCGAGCGCGAGGTCGGCGAGATACCGCCGGCGCCGGTCGTGATCGCGACGGGGCCGCTTACCTCCGATGCTCTCGCCGCAGATATTAAGGAGAAGCTCGGGCGCGACAGCCTGTCGTTCAACGACGCCGCCGCGCCGATCGTCGACGCCGCTACCGTCGATATGACGAAGGCGTTTTTTGCATCGCGCTACAACAAGGGCGATGCCGATTACCTCAACTGTCCTATGACACGCGAGGAGTACGATGCGTTCTACGACGCGCTTATGACGGCGAAGACGGCGGATCTGCACGACGTCGACCTCGAAAACGGCAAGCCGAAGGTGTTCGAGGGCTGCATGCCCATGGAGATAATGGGCGCGCGCGGCCGCGACACGCTGCGCTACGGGCCGATGAAGCCCGTCGGAATCATCAACCCGGCCACCGGCAGGGACGATTTCTATGCGGTTGTCCAGCTTCGCCGCGAGAACGCCGACGGCACGATGTACAACCTCGTCGGCTTCCAGACGCATCTGACGTTCCCGGAGCAGCGCCGCGTCTTCCGCATGATACCGGGGCTTGAGAACGCCGATTTCGTGCGCTACGGCGTCATGCACAGGAACACATATCTGAACTCGCCCGGTCTATTGACGCCGTATTATTCGCTCGTCTCCGACCGCGGGGTTTATTTCGCGGGTCAGATGACGGGCGTCGAGGGATATATCGAATCGGCCGCGTCCGGCTTTGTCGCCGGCGTGTGCGCGGCGGCAAGGCTGCGCGGCATACCCGAGCCGGAGTTCCCGCGCGAAACGGTCACGGGTGCGCTCGCGCATTATGTGTCTGAAGGCTCGCTCGCCGGCGATTTCCAGCCGATGAACGCGAACTTCGGCATCGTGCCGCCGCTCGGATTCAAAGTGCGCGGCGGAAAACGCGCGCGCAACGAAAAACTCGCGCAGCGCGCGCTCGAAGCGGCCAAAGCCGCGGCAGACGATCCTGCTCTCAAATATTAGAACGCGCACCGAACTGACGCGAAAGGACAGAGCGGAAAATTAATATGAAAATCATACTTGACGCGATGGGCGGCGACAACGCCCCGCGCGAAATCGTCCGCGGCGCATCGGAAGCCGCGGCCGCATACAAAGACGCGGAAATTGTACTTGTAGGCGACGCCAAAAAGATTAACGAAACAGCCGAAGAAAACCGCATAGACATGTCGAGGCTGACGATCATCCACACCGAGGTCGCGATAACGATGGACGACCCCGCGATAAGCTGCGTCCGCGGCAAGCCGGATTCGTCGATGGCGATAGGCCTGAAGCTCGTCCGCGACGGAGCGGACGCGTTCGTGTCAGCGGGCAGCACCGCCGCGCTTCACGCGGGCTCGACACTTATAGTGCGCAAGCTGCCGGGCGTCGCGCGTTCGGCTATCGCGACGATACTGCCGTTCCCGCGCCCGCTGCTTTTGATGGATTCGGGCGCGAACCCGGTTGTTCAGCCGGAATACCTCGCACAGTGGGCGGTCATGGGCTCTGTCTATATGAAAAAGCTCATGGATGTCGAATCACCCGAGGTCGGCCTTCTCAGCAACGGCACGGAGGAGCACAAGGGAACGGCGGTCGGCGTCGACGCATACAGGATGCTCTCCGAATCGTCGCTCAATTTTGCGGGCAATATCGAATCCCGCGAGATACCGTTCGGCGCGTGCGACGTGCTGGTCACGGACGGCTTTACGGGCAACGTCGTGCTCAAGCTCGTAGAGGGCATGGGCAAGTTCATGTTTGCCGCGCTCAAGCAGATGTACACGAAGAACGCCGCGACGAAGATGTCGTTCCTTGTTATGAAGGATCAGCTCAAAGCGATGAAGAAGGCCTTCGACGCCTCCGAATACGGCGGCGCGCCGTTTTTGGGTCTGAACAAACCCGTAATCAAGGCTCACGGCAACTCCGACGCGGCCGCGATAAAGAACGCTGTGCGCCAGGCGATAAAATACGCCGAAAGCGGAGTAACGGCGGAGATCGCGGAGGGCGTTAAGGCGTTCGCACCGTCGGGCGGCAGGCCTTACGAAGAAGCAAATAAGGACGAATGATGGAGAACACGAGAAAAAAACCATATCCGAAGGAAGAGCTCGAAAAAAAGCTCGGTTATGTCTTCAGGGACAAAACGCTCCTTACAAAAGCGCTGACACACTCGTCGTATTCGAACGAGCTGAAGGCGCACGGCAACAAGGCGTTCGAATGCAACGAGCGGCTCGAGTTTCTCGGCGACTCGGTGCTTTCCCTCACCGTCAGCAGGTTTCTTTATTCCGAATACTCTGACCGGCCCGAGGGCGACCTGACGAAGATGCGCGCGTCCGTCGTGTGCGAGAGGGCGCTCGCGAAGTTCGCGAACTCGCTCGGACTCGGCGATTATCTTTTGCTCGGCCACGGGGAGGAGAGAACGGGCGGCCGCGAGCGCAAGTCGCTCATAGCGGACGCATTCGAGGCGACGCTCGCCGCGATCTACCTCGACGCCGGCAAGGACGGCTTCGATATCGTTTCCTCGATCGTCATACCGATGGTGCGCGAGGACCTCGAGTCGCGCGAGGACGACACCTTCGACTACAAAACGCTGCTTCAGCAGATCGTTCAGTCGGCCGAGGGCGAGGTGCTCGAATACGTGCTTGTGTCGGAGACGGGGCCCGCGCATGACAGGCGGTTCGAAGTTCAAACGCTGCTCAACAGCAACGTGATCGGCCGCGGTTTCGGCGCGACGAAACGCGAAGCCGAGCAGATGGCGGCAAAGGAAGCCGTCGCGCTTTTCGGAGAAAAGGCTTGATATATGAAGCGCCGAGTCAACATACCGATATTCATACCGCATCTCGGGTGCCCGAATCAGTGCGTTTTCTGCAATCAACGCACGATATCGGGCACGCTATCTTTTTGCGAGGACAGCGTCCGTCCGCAGATAGAGGCCGCGCTCGCGACGGTCGGCGACGCGGACGCCGAGATCGCGTTTTTCGGCGGCAGCTTCACCGGAATCGACCGCTCGCTGATGCTCCGCCTGCTCGACACGGCGCAGAGCTTCGTCGACGCGGATCGCGTGTCCGGCATACGCATGTCGACGCGGCCGGATTATATCGATGACAGCGTAATAAAAGCGCTCGCGCCGTATACGATAGCCGCCGTGGAGCTCGGCGCACAGTCGATGACGGACGGCGTGCTCGCCGCGTCGGGCCGCGGACACAGCGCCGCCGATACGGAGCGCGCGATAACGCTGCTGCGCTCGAACGGCTACAGCGTCGTCGGCCAGATGATGCTCGGCCTGCCGCGCTCGACGATCGCGGACGAGATATACTGCGCCCGCCGGCTCTGCGAGCTCGGCGTCAGCGCCGCACGCATATATCCGACAGTCGTCTTCAAAGGGACGGCGCTCGCGGAGATGACGGAGACCGGCGAGTATGCGCCGCTTACGGTCGAAGACGCGGTCGGGCGCGGGGCGGCCGTGCTCCGCGTCTTCGACGATTACGGCGTGCCGTGCATCCGCATAGGGCTCTGCGACGCGGAGAACCTCCATTCGGAGAGCACCTACACCGCGGGGCCGAATCACCCCGCGCTCGGCGAGCTGATACGCTCGCGCGTGTGGCTGATGGTGATGGAGGAGGCGGCATCGAGCCGCTCATTCACCGATGAAAATATCGCCGTGTACTGTCCCGTCGGCGCCGCGTCGCAGGTCGCAGGCCAGAAAAGGTGCAACGTCAAGGCACTTTTATCGTCAACCGGCGCAAGATCGATAAAAATCATTGAAAAAACCGGCATGATGGGATATAATATAAGAATAGCCACAATATAACGGAAAGGAGCGCGCGCCTTTATGTACTTAAAATCGCTTGAGCTGCAGGGCTTCAAGTCGTTTCCGGACAAGACCACGCTCCGTTTCGATTCGGGAATCACCGTAATCGTCGGGCCGAACGGGTCGGGCAAATCGAACCTGACGGACGCGATGCGCTGGGTGCTCGGCGAACTGTCTTCAAAAAACATACGCGGCTCCAAGATGGAGGACGTCGTGTTCGTCGGAACGGCGACGCGCCGGCCGATGAGCTACGCAGAGGTGTCCGTCACCTTCGACAACTCGACGGGCGCCGAGCGGCTTGCCGCACCCTACAACGAGGTCACGGTCACGCGCCGCTATTACCGTTCGGGCGAGAGCGAATACCTCATAAACCGAAAGCAGGTCAGACTGCGCGACATATACGAGCTGTTCATGAACACCGGCGTCGGCCGCGAGGGTTATTCGATCATCGGGCAGGGCAGGATCGCCGAAATAATATCGAAAAAGAGCGAGGACCGGCGCGCAATATTCGAAGAAGCGGCCGGCATATCACGTTACAGATACAAAAAGCAGGAGTCGGAGCGTTCGCTCGCGGAGGTCGAGGACAACATGACCCGCGCGGCGGATATTCTGCGCGAGCTCGAAGCGCGCATCGGGCCGCTCGAAAAAGCGGCCGAAAAGGAGCGCCGCTTTCTCGAGCTTTCGGAGCAGAAAAAGCGCGCCGACGTTTCGCTGTGGCTCTACGACACGGCGAAGCTGCGCGCCGAGATAGAAGAAGCGGAGAAAAACTGCGTCATAAGCAAGCACGAGCTCGAGATGGCGGAGGATATGCTCCGCTCGCTCGAGTCGCAGGACGACAAGCTCGCCGCGGCGTCGCAGGAAAACAAGCTGGCATCCGAAAAACTATACGGCATGATTAAAGCTGCGGCCGAAAAGCGCTCCGCGCTCGACGAGGCATACAGAACCGCAGGCGGCGAAGCCGCCTACAACACCGCCACGCTCGAGTCCGAGGAAGCGGCGCTGAAGCGCGCCGAAACACAGCGTGACGAAGCGATAACGGAGCGAGACGAAAAGACCGCCGCGCTCGAGAGGGCGCTTGCGATGCGCGCGGAAGCGGAGAAAGCGTTCGCCGATGTCTCGGAGAAGCGCGATGTCGCAGCCCGCGAGAAAACGGAAATCGATGTAGAGATCGAAGCCGCGTTCACCGAAAAGAATAAACACGAAGCGGCTCTGACCGACCTGCGCGTCCGGATCGACGTGCTGAAAAAGTCGTCGGCGACCGAAAAAGAGCGCTCCGAGAGCGTCAAGGCCGACATAGCGAAATACGAAGCGGTATCCGCCGAACTGGCCGCGAAGCGCGACGCCGCGAAAAAATCGGCCGATGAATATAAAGCCGCGCGCGAATCGCTCGCAACCGAATACGCGGAGCTGACCGACGCGATAAACGACGCGTCGGCAAAGCGCTCGCAGCTTGAGA
>DBRA01000002.1:27494-30302 GCA_002305445.1 Clostridiales bacterium UBA1380
CGGTCCGCGGCGAGTTATACGGCCCCGTTTCGCGCATTATAACAGTGCCGGAAAAGTACACGGTCGCGATAGAAACGGCGCTCGGCGCCAACATGCAGAACATCGTCCTCGAAAACGAGGACGCGGCAAAAGCGTGCATCGCCGCGCTCAAGCGCGACAACGCGGGACGCGCGACGTTTTATCCGCTCACATCCGTCCGCGGTCAGCCGAAAACGCAGGAGATGCTGCGCGCGGCGGACAAGCCCGGTTTTATCGGCTACGCGGACGAGATAATATCGTTCGACCCGAAGTACGGCGAGGTTATGTCGAGCATGCTCGGCCGAACGCTCGTGTTCGAAGACCTCGCGACGGCGACGGAAGCGGCGAAGGCGACCGGCTACCGCATTCGCGTCGTGACGCTTGACGGACAGCTGATCAACGCCGGCGGCAGCTTCACGGGCGGCAGCTCCAGACGAGACAGCGGCATGCTAACGCGCTCGGCGGAGATCAAGCGGCTCGAGACAGCGCGCGCCGCGGCGGACGCCGATGCGGATAAGCTGCGGGCCGAGATAGCGGCAGCCGATAAGGAAGCCGCGTCGGCCGTATCCGAGAGAAAGGCCATATCGGAGCGCGCCGAGATGATACTGACGCTCGAGCGCACCGAGACGACAAACATGCAGACCGCGCAGGCGCAGCTCGACGTCAACGAAAAGCTGCTCGCCGATATGCGCGCGGACGCCGAAAAGCTCGTCGAGTACGACAGGCGCTCCGGCGAAGACGTCGCTCGGCTCGAAGCCGAACGGGACGCCGAGATAAAGGCGATAAAGGAGCTGAACGAGAAAAGGGAGCGCTTAAGCGCGCTTTCTTATGAAAAAGAGGAAGTGCTCGAGCGGCTGAAGGCGCGGCAGAACGAATGCGCGATACGCGCGGCGGAACTGCGGCGCGACGAAGAGGCCGTCAGAAACGCGCTCGCCGAGTGCGAGAAGCGCGCGGCCGCGGCCGAAGCCGACCTCGCCGCACATAACGAAAAGATCGCCGCGCTGAAAAAGAGAATCCGCGAGCTTGAGGAAACGACGGCTAAGAACCGCGCCGAAGCCGCCGAGCTCGAAAGAGAGTCGGCGGAGCTCGAGGTACAGCGCGCGAAGCTCGAAAGCGGCGGCTTCGAATACGAGAAAAAGCAGAGTGAAGTGCGAGTTAAGCTGCGCGAAGCCAACTCGCGCAAGGAGACGCTGCTGCTCGCGCATACGCGCGCGGAAGCAAAGAAGGCGTCGCTTGTGGAGACGCTCGAAAAATACGTCACGCGCATTTACGACGAGTACGAGCTGACACACACGACGGCGCAGGCGCTCGCCTACCCGCCGGTCGACGAGAAGAACCGCGCGGAAACCGCGGCCGCGCTCGCAAGAGCCAAGGCCAAGCTCAAGGAGCTCGGTTCCGTCAACATCGGATCGATTGACGAATACAACGAGGTAAAGGCGCGTTACGACAAGCTCGACACGCAGATGAAGGACCTCACCGCGTCGAAAAGCGACCTGACCGCCATCATAAACAACCTCGAGGAGCAGATGAAGAAGGACTTTTTGGAGGCGTTCAATAAAATCAACGATGCCTTCAACACCGTCTTCGCGGAGCTGTTCGGCGGCGGCACGGCAGAGCTGTCGCTCACCGACCCGGACAACATACTGACGAGCGGCATCGAGATCAAAGCGGCGCCGCCCGGCAAGATGATAAAAAACCTGATGCTGCTCTCGGGCGGCGAGCAGGCGTTCGTTGCGATCGCCCTGCTGTTCGCGATACTTAAAGTAAACCCGACGCCTTTCTGCATATTCGACGAAATCGAGGCGGCGCTCGACGAGGTCAACGTCGTCCGCTTCGCCGAATACATAAAGCGTTACAGCGCTGACACGCAGTTCATCGTCATAACACACCGCCGCGGCACGATGGAGGCGGCCGACACGCTGTACGGCGTCACGATGCCGACGCAGGGCGTTTCGCGCGTGCTCGCCGTGGACCCGAACGAGGTCGCCGAAAAGAGCGAGCTGTTAAAATAAATTATAGCCAGAGGAGCCAAATGTCATTTCTCGATAAATTAAAAGCAGGCCTTCAGAAGACAAAAAACGCGATAGTCGGACAGGTCAACGACCTGTTCAAGAGCTTCGTCAAAATCGACGAGGAGATGATCGAGGAGCTGACGGACCTGCTTATCTCCGCCGACGTCGGCACGGCTACGACCGAAGCGATAATAACCGCGCTCGAGGATAAAATCCGCGAAGAGCGCCTGACCAAGCCCGAACAGGCCCGCGACGCCCTTAAGGAGATAATGCGCGCGGAAATCGGCGACGGCGAACCGCTCAAAATCGGCTCCGGCATGACGGTCATACTCGTCATCGGCGTCAACGGCGTCGGCAAGACGACGTCTATCGGCAAGATATCGGCAAGTCTGAAGCGCCGCGGCAAAAAGGTTCTCGTCGCTGCCGCGGACACATTCCGCGCCGCGGCGATAGACCAGCTCGCGGTCTGGTGCGACCGCGCCGGAACCGAGCTGATACGCCAGAGCGAAGGCTCCGACCCCGCGGCAGTCGTGTACGACGCCGCTGCCGCCGCGAAGAAGCGCGGCGTCGACGTGCTCATCATCGACACGGCGGGGCGGCTTCACAACAAGAAGAACCTGATGGACGAGCTCGCGAAGATAAACCGCGTAATCGACCGCGAGCTGCCGGATGCGACGCGCGAAACGCTTCTCGTGCTTGACGCGACGACGGGGCAGAACGCAGTCGCACAGGCGAAGGAGTTCCGCAATGCCGCCGACATAACCGGCATCGTGCTGAC
>DBRA01000050.1:0-3422 GCA_002305445.1 Clostridiales bacterium UBA1380
TTTTAATATTATATTATACAATGCCAAACAGCACGCAATCAAGCGGAATTTTGTTAAACCTTGTTATATTATCTGCTAATTTGCGCATCCAACTTGAATAAGGCCGCGCGGTATGTTATAATGATGGCCGTATACCCGAAGAAAATCACACCGAAAGGAATTCGAAAATTTGAAAAAGTTCACATACGCACTTGCGCTTTTAATAATCGCATCGGCTCTTCTCGCAGGCTGCGGCGATAACGTCTACGACGCCGCGGACACGGGCAACTTGCCGCCCGAACCCTCCGCGACGGTGACGACGCCCGCCGAAACGGAGCCGCAGCCGATTCCGTTCGCCGGCGCCGCCGGCACATGGACGGCGGACGGCATCCTCTCCGGAGACGAAACCTACACGCTCGAGGAGTTTGCCGCGGTTGAGGGAGGAGCCGACATCAGAGCGATCGGCTACAAGATCGAGGGCGCGTCCGACGGTACGCTCAAGCTGACCGCGGACGGCGAAGTGCAGGCCGAGGGCACATGGACCTCCGAAGGCGCTTTCACATTTGCCGGCAGCGAGGAGCTGCTTTCCTACGACGAGATGCTCGGCGCTCTCGTGCTCGATTTCGGTCAGTTCAGCGTCATATTCCGCAAATAACTCATTTTAATATACAAGAGGGGTACGAAAATGAAGCTCGGAATGATCAACTCCTACGACGCGGCCGCGTTCGACCGCGTTGCGGCGCGCGGGCTCGATTTCATCGAGATCTGCTGCAACTTCGACAACGAGACGGAAGCTCTCAACTCCTCCGGCGACGCGATACTCGCCGATATCAACCGCACCGGCGTCAAGATCGGCTCTATCGGCCGCTGGAACGCGCTCCCGAACGTCGGCGGCAAGGTCGATCAAAACGTGGTCGCCGCGCTCGAGAAGTCGATCGACGTCGCGGCAAAGGTCGGCTCGCCCGTGTTCGTCTGCGGCTGCAACGCGGACGACTCCGTGTCGCTTTACCGCAACCTCGTCTGCGCTGTCGAGTACTTCGGCACGCTGTGCGAATACGCGAAGACGAAGGGCGTCAGGGTCGCCGTTTACAACTGCGACTGGAGCAACTTCTGCTACGGCACGGACACATGGAAGATCGTGCTCGGCGAGCTGCCGGATCTGGGAGTTAAATACGACTGCTCGCACGCCTGCAACCGCGGCACCGACTATCTGCGCGAGCTCGACATGTGGGGCGACCGCGTGCGCCATATCCATGTGAAGGGCACGCTCAACATCGGCGGCCGCCATGTGGACGACCCGCCGGCAGGCCTCGACGGACTCAACTGGAGCGCGATCATGGGTATACTTTACGCGCACAGGTATGACGGCGGCCTGTCGATCGAGCCTCATTCCGGCATCTGGCAAGGCGGGCTCGGCGAACACGGCGTCGATTTCACGATCGAGTACATGAAAAAACTCCTCTTCCGCTGATCTTCCGACACGCCGCCGCGCCATATCCGGACGCGCCGGCAAAGTTATAAAATACAGTAAAAAGCATAATATCTTTCTTCACAACGGCGACCGCGTCAAGCGGCCGCCGTTGTAACATTGCGCCGAAAATGATAGATACATCAATATTTAAAAAAGCGTCTATTGAATATTTTTCGCATTTATGGTATATTATTGGTTGTTAAAGATATATGTCAATCTGCCGAAAGGATAATATAAAAGCCATGAACATGAACAAGAAGACCATTGAAGACATTGATGTATCCGGCAAAAGAGTTCTTGCGCGCTGCGACTTCAACGTCCCGATGAAGGACGGCGTCATCACCGACGACAAGCGCATCGTCGAAGCGCTCCCGACGATCAAATACCTCGCCTCGAAGGGCGCGCGCGTCATCCTCTGCTCTCACCTCGGCCGTCCGAAGGGAACCTTCGACATGAAGTATTCGCTCGCCCCCGTGGCCGAGCGCCTCACGAAGCTCCTCGGCCAGAAGGTCGAGCTTGCGAAGGACGTCATCGGCCCCGACGCCAAGGCCAAGGCCGCCGCTCTGAAGGACGGCGAAGTCATGCTCATCGAAAACGTCCGCTTCCACGCCGAGGAAGAGAAGAACGACCCCGCGTTCTCCAAGGAGCTCGCTTCTCTCGCCGAGATATTCGTAAACGACGCGTTCGGCACCGCCCACCGCGCCCATGCATCCACCGCCGGCGTCGCCGATTATCTGCCCGCCGTCTGCGGCTACCTGATTCAGAAGGAAGTTTCGATCATGGGCAGTGCGCTCGAGGATCCGAAGCGCCCGTTCGTCGCGATTCTCGGCGGCGCGAAGGTCTCCGATAAGATCGGCGTCATCAACAACCTGCTCGACAAGGTCGACACGCTCATCATCGGCGGCGGTATGGCGTACACCTTCTTCAAGGCCATAGGCTGCGAGATCGGCGACTCCATCTGCGAGAACGACAAGATCGACATCGCGAAGGATATCATCGCCAAGGCGAAAGCTAAGGGCGTCGACCTGCTCCTCCCCGTCGACAACATCATCGGCCGCGAGTACAAGGAAGAAACCGTCTACATGCGCATCTACTCCGACAGCATTCCGGACGGCTGGATGGGCCTTGACATCGGCGAAAAGACGCAGGAACTGTTCTCTAAGACGATTATCGGAGCCGGCACCGTCGTCTGGAACGGCCCGATGGGCGTCTCCGAATGGGAGCATTTCGCGGGCGGCACGCGCGCCGTTGCGGCCGCTATCGCCGATTCCGGCGCGATCTCCATCATCGGCGGCGGCGACAGCGCGGCTGCGGTCGAAAAGCTCGGCTACGCCGACAAGATGACCCACATCAGCACCGGCGGCGGCGCTTCCCTCGAGTTCTTAGAGGGTCTCGAGCTGCCCGGCATCGCCTGCCTGCTCGATAAATAAGCCGGCGGATAAATAAAAAATCGAACCTATGATACGCGGATTTGCCGCCGCGATAACACAGTCGCACACATGCGTGCACGTTATCGCGCGGCGGAAATCCGCGTATTTTACAGGTGGGAAAAGGAGGAGAGCCGCTTGAAAATTCTTGTGATAGACGGGCAGGGCGGCGGAATGGGAAAGCTGCTCATCGAGCGGCTCCGCTCCGCGCTGCCGGACGCGGAGATTGCCGCCGTCGGCACGAACAGCATAGCCACCGCCGTCATGCTCAAGGCCGGCGCCGATTACGGCGCGACGGGCGAGAACCCCGTCGTCGTTGCCTGCCGCGATGCGGACGTGATAACGGGGCCGGTCGGGATCGTCGTGGCGGATGCGCTTTACGGCGAGGTCACGCCCGCGATGGCCGCCGCAATCGGCGCAAGCTCCGCAGTCAAGGTGCTGCTGCCGTACAGCAAATGCCGCATACGCGTCGCCGGCAAGCCCGACCTTCCGCTGCAGGACGCGGTGAACGCCGCCGTGGACGAGATCCGCGCGCTCGGTTTGGC
>DBRA01000050.1:3498-4181 GCA_002305445.1 Clostridiales bacterium UBA1380
GTACAAGCGCGCGACAGCGACGTACATAAAAATACAGCCGATGCCATAAGGCGTCCTTTTCGCGTCCGGAAGCGACGCGGGGGCGCTTTTTTGCGCTCTGCGGAAGTTTTCGCCACAATAATCTGCATTTAAGGAGTCGTTATGCAAAAAACAACCGCATCATCCGTACCGTCCTACAGAGGCGCGCTCGTCCGCCTCGTATTCGCGGGCATAATGCTCGCGCTCGCCATGTACCTGCCGTTTCTCACCGGACAGATACCCGCCGTCGGCGCGATGCTTTCGCCGATGCACATCCCCGCGTTTCTGACCGGCTTCGTGTGCGGCCCCGTATACGGGCTCGTCGTCGGCGCGGTCTCGCCGCTGCTTCGCTCGCTTATTCTTGGCATGCCGCCGCTGTTCCCGACCGCCGCGGCGATGGCGTTCGAACTTGCGGCATACGGTGTGTTTGCGGGCCTTCTGACAAAGCTGCTGCCGCGCAAGCCCGGATTCGTATACGTTTCGCTCGTTGTCTCGATGCTCGCCGGCCGCGCCGTCTGGGGCGTCGTTATGTTCGCGTTTTCTGCCTTCTTCAACATCAGCTTCGGCGTCGATAAGTTCCTCACCGGCGCGTTCATATCCGCGTGGCCGGGAATCGTTTTGCACCTCGTCATAATCCCGCCGGTCGTCATCGCGCTGCGCAAGGC
>DBRA01000050.1:4238-10464 GCA_002305445.1 Clostridiales bacterium UBA1380
TGCTCTACCAGAGCGAGTACGGCTGCGGCCATCTTCTGACCGGCGGCGAAGATGATGCGCTCGAGCGTCTGCGCGGCGAGTACGCGTCGTGCAAGACGCCGCCGAACGGTGAATTCGCCTGCGTCGAGCCTGTCGGCGACAGATACTCGCGTATAAATCTTGCGCCGTCGAGGGCTGCGGGCGTCGACTGCGACCTCATAGGCCGCGCATTTATCGTGTCGGCGCGCAAAGCGCCCGATGNNGCGGCGCGGCACGGTTTAGACCCGCGCGCCGTCCGCGAATTCTACGACGGCTGGGTAAACGGCGGCAGGCGGCCGTTTTCGCACAGCGAAGCCTACCGTGCCGCTTACGCTCCGGCTTACCGCGTCGTGTCGTCGCGCGTCGCAGCCGCGATGCCGCTGCTTAATCTTCTGTGGAATCGCCGCTTTGGCGCCGGCGGGCGCCGGTTCGTCGCCGCGATAGACGGGCGGTGCGGCTCGGGCAAGTCGACGGTCGCGGACGTCGCACGCGACGTCTGCGGTGCCGTCGTCATCCGCGCGGACGACTTTTTCCTGCCGCCGCATATGCGCACGCCCGAAAGACTCGCGGAGCCGGGCGGCAACCTCGACCGCGAGCGTTTTTACGACGAGGTCGTATCGAAGCTTGCGGAAGGCGACGCGTTTTCGTACGGCGTGTTCGACTGCTCGTGCGGCGAGATAACGTCGCGCGTCACGGTGCCGTCCGCCGCCGAAGCGCCGCTTGTCGTAGTCGAGGGCGCGTACTGCCAGCATCCGGCGTTCGGCGGCTACGCCGACCTGCGCGTGTTCTGCGATGTCGTGCCGGACGTGCAGCTTCGCCGCATCGGAGAGCGTGACGGCGACGACGCCATAGCCGCCTTCCGAGACAGGTGGATCCCGATGGAGGAGAAATACCTCAAGGCATATTCGATCGCCGGCAGGTGCTCGCTGACGCTCGCGCCGTGACGGCGCCGCCGTATATAAAACCGCATATGGTGTAAACGCCATATACAAACAGCCGCGCCGCACACTTATAAAACGTCCGCTACGCATAAATTACCGCGCCGCACACCTATAAAACAAAAGCCGCCGCGTCTTATCCGAAATAAGACGCGGCGGCGTTTTTATACGGTTTTATCCTGCATCGCGCCGCGCGCGTAAAGTATCCACTTCGCGCGGTCGAGCGGGTCGACGCCGCGCCGCGGCGTGGTGACGAGCCGGTCGGCGGGACATTCGCGGTAGCCGGCGAACGTCGGCGACCATACGGCGCGTCCGCCGGAAAGCGACGCGAGCCTGACCGGGAAGTCGAGCGTCGTCGCGACCGGAACCGTTGCTTCGAGCGAGAACGTCGGCCCGTGCGGCACCGGCGGGTCGATCTCGGCGCCCGCGCGCGACAGCTCCGTGATGATCTTGCCCCTGTACTCGGCGGGCGCGGTCAGCCGGACGCGCAACATCGGCTCGAGCAGCGTCGTGCCCGTGTTGCGCAGCCCGTCGGCGAGCGCCATCGGCGTCGCCACGAAGAAGTCGAGCGGGTGCGTGTGGATCGTGTGGTGCTCGCCGTCGGCGAGCGTCACGCGCATGTCGGTCAGCTCCCACCCCATCGGGCCCTGCTTAATCGCGTCGAAGAACGACTGCCTTATATGCGTCTGGTACTTGTAGAACAGCTTCGTGTGCTTGACGTTGCCGCCGTCCCACACGACGCCGGAACCGCGCGGCAGCGGCTCGATGTACAGCTTGACGACGGCCCAGCACGGCTTGGGCATCGTGTACGCCTCGAAGCCGTAGCCCGCACGCGTCGGCGTTTCGCGGTAGATGACAGACGGCGGCGAGAACATCGCGTCAAGCCCGTAACGCTCCTTCAGCAGCCGGCCGATGATCTCGACCTGCACGTCGCCGGTCACGGACAGCACGATCTCGCGCTCGGTGCGCTCCCAGCGGCAGTCGAGCAGCGGCTCCTCGTCCGCGAGCTCGCGCAGCGCGGCGACGGTTTCGGTCAGCTTCGACGGGTCGGCGGGCGCGGCCTTGACAGACAGATACGGGTGCGCCAGCTCCGCGTGCCGGTCGGGCGCGGCTTCGCCTATCCAGTGTCCGCACTTCGCGCCGTACAGCCCGCACAGCGCTCCGATCTCGCCCGCGCGCAGGACGCCGACGTCCGTGTATTTCGTGCCCGTAAACCGCCTGATCTGGCTTATCTTCTCCGGTTCGCGTCCGTCGCCGTCGTCGCCGGACAAGCGGTTGACGGTGCTGTCCGCGCCCTTGGCGGCGACGGCGGCGTTGCGCTTCGCCTGCTCCGTTGTCTGCACCTTCGACGACTGAACGGACGACGCACGCTCACCGTCTTCGTACCGCGCCGTACCGTCGTCTGACGCCGCGCATGCATTATCAGTCGGCGCGTACGTCAGCACGGCGTCGCGCGCGCGCAGCTCGCCGCCGAACATGCGGACGTGCGCGATTTTGCCCATCACGCTGTCATGCTCGATTTTATAGACGAGCGCCGACAGTCCGTCGACCGCGCGCCGCGACGAATCCGGCATATACATGCAGATCGCGTCGAGCAGTTCCGCCGTGCCGATGCCGAGCAGCGCCGAACCGTACAGAACCGGCACGGCGGCGCAGCGCGAGATATCGGCGCGAAGCGCTTCGGCGAGCCGCTCCCGCGGCACTTGTCTGTCGGACAGAAACGCGTCCGCGATGTCGTCGTAACGCTCCGCGAGCGCTTCCGTCAGCATCGAATCCATTGCGTCGTCGGACAGCGCCGACACCGCGCACGAGCGGTCGCCCGCGCTCGAATACGCAGACATGAGCAGATAGTCGCGGCCTGCAAAGCGCTCGCGCAGATCGGCGAGCACGCCGTCGGGGTCGGCTCCGGCGCGGTCAAGCTTGTTTATGAATATCAACCGCGGCATCTCGTACTCGTCGAGCGCGCGCAGGATGTTCTCAGTGTGCGATTGCACGCCCTCGACGGCGCTGACGACGACGACGGCGAAGTCGAGCGCGCCGAGACAGCGCTCGACTTCGCCCGCGAAGTCGACGTGCCCGGGCGTGTCGATGACATTGAGCGTGCAGCCGCCGTATTCGAACGTCGCGGACGCGGCGCGGACGGATATGCCGCGCTCGCGCTCGACGGCGAGGGAGTCGGTGCGCGCGGTGCCGTCATCGACGCGTCCGGCCTGACGCACCGCGCCGCCGCGCCATAAGAGCTGCTCGGTGAGCGTCGTCTTGCCAGCGTCGACGTGCGCGAGGACGCCGAGGTTTTTATAAAGCATCGGTCACTCCTTGGTTATAAGCGTTTTCTCCGTCTCGGGCGCGGCATTTTTCGCGCGCGGGGCGCGGTTCGCGCCGTATACGCCGATAAGAACGACCGCGCCGCCCGCCGCCTGCAGCCACGAAAACGGCTCGCGCAGTATCGTCACGCCGCAGACGACGGTGACGAGCGTGATCAGCCCTCCGAACGACGCGGCGCGCGTGACGCCGATCGTTCCGACGGCGAAGTTTTCGAGCGCGAATGCGACGCAGGAGCAGCCGACGCCGAGGTACAGCACCGCGCCGCCGAACGCGGGGTTCGAGAAGGGAAGCGCGAGCCACTGCGTCGCTGTTCCGGCGGCGAGATGCTCGATCAGCCCCCACGCACCGTAAACCGCTGCGCCCATCGCCATCATGACGTATGTCTTCTCGATCGCGGTGAAGCCCTCCGCGAGCGCGGACAGCACGAGGAACGAGTTGCCAGCGAACATGCTGAGGATGAGAAAGACATATCCGACAGGCTGCGATCCGCCTGCCTGATAGCCGGAACCGAACACGATCATCGCGACGCCCGCCACAGTCGCCGGTATCGCGACTATCTGCAGCTTCGTGGGCTTCTGGCGCAGAAACACCGCCGCGAGAATCATCGCGACGATAGGCGCGGCGGCGACGAGCATGCCCGCTTCGGACGCGCTCGTATACTTGACGCCGAACGCCTCGAGCACGTAATATAAAACCGGCTGCGCGAGNNACGCGGCAGAGCCGCAGAACGAGGAATACGATAAAAGCGACGCCGAACCGCCACGAGAGCAGCGTCGCCGTCGATACCTCCGTCACGGCGGAGCGGGTCACAACGTACGAAAAGCCGAACAGTATGCAGTAGCCGAGCGTCGCGGCGGTGCCGAGCGCGTTTTCGCGCGAAACTTTAAATGTCTGCAAGCGTTTTGTCCTTCTTCGATTGATATAGGCTCCGCCTGCCGGCGTGCCGCTTATGGTCGTGCTGTCTGTCGGCGCGCTATTTATATGCGCGACGTCGTCATATGCGCCTGATTCTGTGCTTGATGCGCGAGACGTCCGCGAGCATGCGGAACGTGTCGCGGAAAAGATGAACCTTCGATGCGCGATGGTTGACGACGCGCACGGGCATCTCGACGACCTTGAAGCCGAGCCTGTCCGCGATCATCAGCGCTTCGAAGTCGAAAGCGAAGCCGTCCGTCCGCATCCGCGAGAATATCTCGCGCGCAGCCGTCGCCGTAAACGCCTTTATGCCCGTCTGCGAGTCCGAGTGCTTGAGTCCGGCGGCAACCGACAGCACGCGCACGAACGTGCGCGACGCGAGCCGGCGCGCGAACGTGTATCCCGCGTAGCCGTCGGGGTCGAGCTTGCGGCTGCCGATAACGACGTCCGCGCCCGTCGACTTAACGTATTCGACGGCGCGAGCGATCGCTTCCGTGCCGTATGCGAGGTCTGCGTCGGTCATGACCGCGATATCGCAATCCGGCGCGAGCGCGAGCATCGCCGCGCGCACCGCCGCGCCCTTGCCGCGGTTTCTGCCGTCAGGATATCGCAGCACGCGCACCGGCAGTGACAGCTGTGCCGCTGCGCGCTCCGCCGCCTCTTCGCAGCCGTCCGTGCTGCCGTCGCTCTGCAAAATGACGTCGTAGCGGTCGGCGTTATCGCCGGCGGTTGTTTTCGCGCCGCTGACGGCGCTTTTGCCGTCGGAAACGGGCCGGATGCCGCCGGCAGCGCTCCTGTCGCCGAATGCGGGCCGGACGCCGCCGAAGGCGGCGTCTAAAGCGCGAACCGTGTCCGCTATGATCGCTTTCTCGTTGTACATCGGAATGCAGATCGTGACGTTCATTTTGCTCCGCTTCCCTTCGTCAGATCGGTTAAAAACATCGCGTCGCCGTAGGAGAAGAACCTGTAGCGCATTGCGACCGCTTCGTTGTATGCCGCCAGGATGCGCTCTCTGTTCGCAAACGCCGAGACGAGCATCAGAAGCGTCGACTCGGGCAGATGGAAATTCGTTATCAGCGCGTCGGTCGCGCGGAAACGGTAGCCGGGGTAGATGAATATGCCGGTGTCGCACTGCATCGGTCGTATGGTGCCGTTCTCGTCCGCCGCCGATTCCAGCGTGCGGCAGGACGTCGTGCCGACGGCGACGATGCGCCCGCCCGCGGCTCGCCGCTCGTTTATGAGGCGCGCCGACTCGGCGCTGACGGAGATGAATTCGGAATGCATCACATGGTCGCCGATGCGCTCCTCCTTGACCGGGCGGAACGTGCCGAGCCCCACGTGCAGCGTTACGGGAGCTATCGCGACGCCCATCGCGCGGATGCGGTCGAGCAGCTCCGGCGTGAAGTGCAGGCCGGCCGTGGGCGCGGCGGCGGAGCCGTCGGTCTTCGCGTAGACGGTCTGGTAGCGCTCCCTGTCGGCCTCGTCCGGCTCGCGCTCGATGTACGGCGGCAGCGGCGTCGCGCCGACCGCGTCTATCGCCTCGACGACGCTGCCGAAGCGGTCGTCGTGCTCGAGCCGCACGATTCGGTTGCCCTCCTCGACGATTTCGGTGACGGTCGCGCGCAGGCCGCCGAAGTCGACGACGTCGCCGATTCTCGCACGCTTGCCGGGGCGCACAAGCGTCTCCCACTCCGTTTCGGAGCGGCGGCGCAGCAGGAGCACCTCCACGTCGTGGCCGCTGTTCTTGCCGTGCAGGCGCGCCGGTATGACGCGGCTCTCGTTTATGACGAGCACGTCGGACGGGTCGAGGTAGTTCACGATATTGCGGAACATGTCGTGCCGCCGTTCGCCGGTAAAACGGTCGAGCGCGAGCAGGCGCGCGCTGTCGCGCGGCTCCGCCGGCGTCTGCGCGATCAGCTCCTTCGGAAGATCATAATTGAAATCGCTTGTCTTAAGGCCCGTTTCGGGCAGCTCGTTGCGTATGGTATCGGTCATCAGATTTTTTATCCAATCGTTTATTGATCGCGCGG
>DBRA01000001.1:0-2230 GCA_002305445.1 Clostridiales bacterium UBA1380
CTTTTCCCTGTCGCGGGAGCGCTCCATCGACGCTCTTACTGCGGCGAAGCCGTATGCCGCGGCGGGCAAAGCCAGCACCGCGCAGGTGATGCGAAGGCCGAACGCTTCGTTGAAACTTTCCATGATCCGGCCGGCAAGCGACGAGAACGCCGCGTCGCCTTTTGCCAGCGTGCCGGCGATGAACGCGCAGGGAAGTATCGCAAGCGCGAGTCCGCCGGCGACGGCGAGCGCGGTCTTGAAACGCGGGGAGTCTTTGCCGCCGCGTTTTGCCGCGAGCGCGCCGAACAGCGAGAAGAGCCGCGAAAACGGCAGTGCTATGACGCCGCGCAAAAAATCGAGCGCCGCAAGAGCGCCGAACGCCGTTTCGGAGCGCGCGCCCGCGCCGGAGACAGCCGCGAAACCGTAGGCCGCCGTACCCGCGGCGACGGAGCAGGCCGTTGTCTCGTTATAGCCGTACAGCGCGGGTACGGCGAAGCAGAGCACCGAGAGTAAAAGAAATACAGCGTGCAGCGCGCGGTCGGTTTGAGATATCGCGCCGTAACGCCCCGATTTCCGGAGATACAGCGACTGTCCCGCCGCGAAGCACAGCCCCGCGACGGCGCAGCCGAAGCCGACGTCCTGCGCGGTGAGCACAAGCCGGGTGAAAAGATAGCCGGCGCCGAGCGCGAATACGGCCGCGGCAAAATCGACGCCGCCGTATATATAGCGTTTTGCCGGCTGCGCGGGCATTGACAGAGGTTCAGCGTTCGTCATGGTCGTCCTCCCTGTATTCGAGTATGTCGCCCGGAGTGCAGCCGAGGGCGCGGCAGATCGCTTCAAGCGTCGAGAAGCGGATCGCCTTCGCCTTTCCGGTCTTCAGTATGCTGAGGTTCGCCGGCGTGATGTCGATCTTCTGCGCAAGCTCTCCGAGCGACATCTTGCGCTTCGCCATCATAACGTCGAGATTAACGATAATAGCCATGGCGCACCTCATATCGTCAGGTCGTTCTCGGATTTGAGAGCGACCGCCTCTTCGAGCACATTCTTCAGCACGCGCAGTATCGACGCCATGAAGAGCGCGCCGAACACGCCCGCAAACGCGAGCGGCGTGGCGGCGCATGTCACCGCGAAGCATACGGCCGCCCCGACGCAGCACCACGACACGGCGCGCAGGCAAGCGACCGTGCGCGCGCCGAACACGCGCCCGACCCAAACCTCGCGCAGCAGCACGAACAATCCCGCCACCGCGCATTCGCCGAGCGCCGCGCATGCAAACAGCGCGATCTCGACAACAAGCGCGACAAGCGCCGGCGTGTTATTGCGCGTGTGAAGCAGCGTGACCGCGCGCGGCACGAAAAAGCACGCCGCCGCGATCAGAGCGCCGAGCGCGCCGTTCAGCACGGTCGATATGACGACGCTCGCCTTTATCGGAATTTTAAGCATATAATTACCTCCCGCTTCCAGCGTTTCTTACACCGCCATTATATCACTTGCATATCTGCGTGTCAATAATAATATATCGAAAAACGATAAATTATATTCGCTCCGCGATAATGCAAGGGCAAAAAACACCTGCGGAATAAACCGCAGGCGAGTATGATGTGCGCTTTATCTTTTCCTTTTGCCGCTTCGATGCGAGCCGTATATGATGTACGCCGCGCCGCCGCCGAGTACGAGAACGATTGCCGCGACGGATACGATCATCAGCAGCAGGTTCGAATATCTGCCCGGTATAACCGATTGCTTCGCTTCCGGCGCCGGCGGTGTTTCGACGGGCAGGAAATCAACCGCTTCGGCCTCCTCGGACGTGAACGATTCGTATGTATCGGAGTCGGCCGGCTGTGCGGCTGTTTCGGCTTCGGTCGCGGTCAGCGCGACGATGAAACCGGCGTCCGCCCTGACGATCAGCGTTGTGCCGGAATAGGATATCATCTCCGGTCCCGCCTGCGTTACGACTCCGTCCGGCGATATGAGCATCACGGCGAGCGCGCCCGCCGCTCCGCCGTCTGCTTGCGGCAGTTCAAGCTCGACGGACGAAGCGCCGTCGGGCACCGTGCGCGCCGCCAGCACATCGCCGTCGATTGCGATTTCCGCGCGTGCTTTCGCTATGTCGTCGTCGGAGAGCGTCTCCGTTTCGGCGGTTTCAGCCGACGTCACTGCTTCGGTGTCGGATGTTTCGGGAGCTTTTGCGGTATCGGAATCCTTTGTAGTTTCGGGGGTTTTCGTCGTTTCCGGCGCTTTCGTCGTTTCC
>DBRA01000001.1:2266-30127 GCA_002305445.1 Clostridiales bacterium UBA1380
TCGGGCGCCTTCGTTGTTTCCGGTGCCGCGCCGTTCAGCGTCACCGTAATTTGCTCGAGTTTCGAGTTTATTATGTTGAACGCGCCCGGCACGTTTCCGAGCGTGACCTTTTCGCCGTCCTTCGGCAGCGGTGACAGTATGCGGAACGACAGCGTCGCCGCGACGCCGTTGCCGCGGTAATCAAGCCCGTCCGGCGCGTTGTTCCAGTAGAGCGCGTACGGCGAGCCGTAAATCGCGCCGTGATATGCCTTGCCGAGCAGACCCGTGTCGTATATGCCGATCAGCTCGAGCTTCGACGTGTCGTACTCGAGCACCAGACGCATCGCCATGATGCCGGGGTTGTCCGAGATCGTTATATCGGCGAGCGCCGTCTCGCCCACCTCTCCCGAGACGGGCGTGACGCTCACAGACGGAGCCGCGATAACGGCGGCGGTCAGAATAAGCGCCGATATAAAACTCAGGACAAGAAAACGACAGGCGTATTTAAAAATCGACATCGATCGTCTCCTTTGATGAGACATTTACATATTATTAATATATTATACAAAAAATACGGCGCATCTGTCAAGTAACGCCAGTTATGAACGTGCGAATTATTTACGCTTGAGCTCGTACGACTCGCCGTCCGGATAGTGCATTATAACTCCCGTTCCCGACGCAAGGTCGAGCTTCACGTGCGACGAATACGGCGTAGTCACGTAATACAGCTTCGCTTCGAACACAGAATCCGACGTGAATCCGCCCGCCGCGACCGTATACGCGCTTTTATCGGCTTCGCTCCAGCCGCGCAGCACACGGACAGCGGAGAGGCGATCGTCATCTCCCGGCGAAAGCGACAGCGTTTCGCCGTCCGCGCCGTAGCGGAGCGTCGCCGACGCGCCCTGCGCATCGACGAATACGGCTTCGCCGGATGCGGCCGAGCCGCGGCCCTTGGAATATGTCAGCTCGAGCGCGGCGCAGCGGGCGGCGAGCGCCGCGTCGTCCTCGGGCGCGGACGGATCGTCGATGTGCGGCAGAAGCCCCGTCCATATGCCGTCGAGCACCGCCTGCATGTTGGACACGCCCGACGTTATCGCCATCACCGCGTCCTGCTTCGGCATCACGATGCAGTACTGCCCGTACATGCCGTCTCCGCGGTAAACCCCTTCGGGCACGCAGCGCCAGAACTGGCGGCCGTAGCCCTGACACCAGTCGTTGTTTCGCGCGTCTTCGGGCAGATCGTCCGCGACCGCGTCGTCAAGACAGGGGTGGGCCGTGCCGCTCCAGTTGTTGATGCGGCGTGTCGTCATCTCGTGCACCTCTTCCGGCGTAAAGATCCGCTCTCCGGCGTATTCGCCGCCCGCGAGCAGCATCTGGCCGAAGCGCGCAATGTCCTCGGTGTGGACGTTGAAGCCGAAGCCGCCGAAGTCTATGCCGTTTTTGCCGTCCCAGCTCACACCCTCGATGCCGAGCGGGTCGAGCAGGCGCGGGCGCAGGAAATCTATAAGCCGCAGCCCCGTCGTTTTCGTTATGATCGCCGACACCATGAAGGTCGCGCCGGTGTTGTACGAGAAGAACGAACCGGGCTCGCGCGGCACGTCCGATTCGATGAACGCCTTGACTGGGTCCGCTTCGCCGAAGATGAAGTCGGCGTTCGGCGAATGGCCGGTGCACATCGAAAGCAGATGGCGCACCTTCATCATGCGCATGTTCACGCAGCGCGGCGCGTATTCGGGGAAGAACGACGCGACCGTGTCGTCATAGCCGAAATAGCCCTCGCGGACGGCAAAGACGGCGCCCGCCGAAGTGAACGATTTCGAGAGGGAGTAGAGCATATGCGTATACTCCGGCGCATACGGCTTCCACCAGCCCTCGGCGGCGACCATTCCATGGCGCAGCAGCATGAAAGAGTGTATCTCGCATCCGCGCTCGCTCCAGAGGTCGAGCATGCGGCTGACGGCGGCGGCGCTCACGCCGGCCTCTGACGGAGTTGTTCTCTTCAACCGTTTATCCATTTATCGTCTCCCCTTCAAATAATAAGTATATTTCCCAATTATTATAACGCTTGCCGCGGCCGTTGTACAGATGAAAAATGCCCCCGCCGCAATAAAATTTGCGGCGGGAGCGGTTTTTATATACTTCTGCGCGTCTTCGAAAACCACGCAGCGGCGGCGATAAACAGAACGGCGGCGCAGGCTGAAACGTATCCGAGCGACGGCAGCGCGGCCGCAAAGTCGCCCGCGGCGGCGAGCCGGACGCTGTTGACCGCATGCCAGAACGGCAGGGCGCGGCAGAACGAGCGAAAACCGCCGCCGATCATATCGACGTCGAACCACGTGCCGGATAAAAGCGCTGATGCGTTGACAAGTATGGAAGCCGCGCCGCCGACCGCCTTGTCGGTGAACGCGAGGCCGAAGATAATACCGGTCGCGATGAAGAACACAGCCGTCGGCAGTGACGCCGCGAAAGCGAGCATAATATCCGCCGTCAGCGGATACCCGAAGCAGAGCGCCGTGCCGAAACAGACGACGAGCTGTACCGCGGCGACCGCAAGAAGCGGCAGCGTATAGCCGGCGATGAAGTCGGCCGACGTCATCGGCGAGACGAACAGCCGCGCCAGAAAAGCGCTCGCGCGGTCCTTCGATATAAGCATGGCTGTGAAAAGCGAAAGAAACGAGAGCCCGAACACCGAAACCGCCGGCGCAAGCGACCGCATATGGAAAAACTCGACCGGTATCGAATCCTGCAGAAAAGCGAACAGAAGCAGCATAACGAGAGGGAAACCGATGCAGAATATGAGGGTCAGAACGTCGCGGCAAAGCTCCTTCGCGCAGCGTCCCGCGAATGCAAAAGCCTTCATGCGCGGCCACCTTCCTTCGCGCCGCCGTCTACCTCCGATTCGGTCAGCGCGATGAACGCGTCCTCGAACGTCTCCGCTCCCGACGCCGCGATCAGCTCGCCTGGTGTGCCGACAGCCTTCAGCCTGCCTTCGGACAGGACTGCGATCCTGTCGCAGAGCGCTTCCGCCTCCTCGAGGTAGTTTGTCGTCAGAACGATCGTTATTTTTCCCTTCAGCGCCGCGATAAAGCGCCACAGCTCGCGCCGAGCGCGCACGTCAAGGCCGAGCGTCGGCTCGTCGAGAAACAGTATGCGCGGTTCCGTGATGAGCGCCATCGCGATGGAAAGCCGCCGTCCGTAACCGCCGGATAGCGTTTTCGCGCGCTCGTCCGCGCGGTCCGCAAGCGACAGCGACTCCATCATTACCGCGGCGCGGGCGCGCGCCTCTGATGCCGACGCGCCCCAGAGCCGCGCGGTCAGCTCGAGGTTCTCGCGCACCGACAGGGAAGGCGCCACCGCCGTCTCCTGCGGCGACACATTGATCATCGCCCGGCACACGGCGGTATCCGCGGTCACGCTTTTACCGTACAGATACGCATCCCCCTCGGACGGCGGCGTCAGACCGCAGAGCATCTTTATCGTCGTTGTCTTGCCCGCTCCGTTTTGACCGAGCAGTCCGAAAAATTCGCCGTCGGCTACCGACAGCGAAAGATTATCGACCGCCGTGCGCGACTTGTATATTTTTTTCAGCGACTTTGATTCGATTGCCTCCATGAAAAGCACCTCTTTCCGTCAGTGAGATTATATCACGCGGTCAAATGAATGTCAATAACATTCCAAAGATTAAGTGAAATATATGGAGCGGACGTCTGCCTTGACAAAATGCTGATAATAATATATAATAATAAAACTTGCGTATACGCGCGGGAATTATAAGGAGGGTGTGGTTGCGATGCTTGATCTTTCTCCGATACTGTCGGGCAAAACGAAAAAAATAGCTCTCGATTACGCCTTTGCGCTGGGCGACGGCGGAGTCGACGTGCTCCCGCCAGCCGACGTCGAGTTCCCGGACGGCATAAACGTCGTCGGCGAGGTGATCGACAGAAGCGGCGATATCGCGCTCGAGGCGCATGTGTCCGCGCGATACGTAGCGCAGTGCGCGCGCTGCCTTGAAAGTCTCGACGGCGTGTTCGCATTCGATTTCGACCGTACGGTCGTGGCGGACGAGTCCGACCTCGGCGGCGATCCGGACGCGGTCGACGAATGCCTCGTCGCCGATGAGAACGGCTGCGTGGATTTCGACCGCGATATCGCGGAGGAGCTGATGCTCGAGTTCCCGTCGACGATACTCTGCCGCGACGACTGCCCCGGGCTGTGCCCGAAGTGCGGGAAAAAGCTCGCGGAAGGCGACTGTGGCTGCTCAAATAAAAAAGAAATCGACCCGCGGCTCGCAATTTTACAAAAACTACTTGAAAAAGACGGAGAAAAGTAATATAATAAACTTTGCTTGATTTTTCAAGCCAGCTTGATCGAAGTAAAGCCTTTCGAGGCGGTTGCTTGATAAATAACTACACCTGGAGGAGGTGCACTCGAGTATGGCAGTTCCGAAGAGAAAACAATCCAAGGCGCGCAGAGATAAAAGACGCTCCAGCGTTTGGAAGCTGGATGCTCCCGCAATGATCAAATGCCCGAAGTGCGGCGAATACAACCTCGCCCACCGCGTTTGCAGAGCCTGTGGCAGCTACGACGGCAAGGAGATCATTAAAATAGCAGAAGAGAAAAAGAAGGACGCGTAAAACAGGTTTTGGCGAAAGCTGTCTATTGCCGCGACCGAGGGCAGGACGGGGGATGCGCGCGGATACTTTCCGCGGAGCGCTCTCGGTCTGTCTTTTCTCTTTCTGATTTTTTTGTACTGCTACATTCAAAGGAGGCGGTTCTTTGAGACATACGCCCCTTCATTCCGATGGTTCGGCGACAATAGCCGGCGTCGTCGGTATAATCGCCGGGATCATATTTTTCGCGTCGTCCAAATTAGGCGTCCTGCCTGCGACGATATTACAGCTCACGGGAATAATACTCATAACCGTCGGCGCGTATTTTCTGATACGCTACAGACTGACCGGCTTTTCCTATGTCATCAAAAATGTCGACGGCGGCGCGCCCGACTTCATCGTCGAGCGCGCACAGGGTAAAAACTCGATCGTGATCGCACGCGTCGGCATTGAGGACATAAAAATATTCAAGCCCGTCTCCTCCTCCGGCTGGAAAAAAGACGAGGAACTGATAAAACTCGGCAGTTCGGTCAAAACGTGGAACTACTGCGTCAACCTTCATCCGCCGAACCCGTATCTTATGATAACGGCGGATCCGGACGGTACGTTCAGCGCGATCGTATTCGAGCCGAACGCGGAGATGATCGCCCTTATTAACAACTACAGCCGTTCGCTGCCGGTCGACCCGGTCTGACGCGGCAAAAAGGCGGAAAGATATGAAAACGCTCGCCAATATTTTATGGTTTTTGCTGGGCGGCTTTATAATAGGCATCTTATGGTGCCTGTTCGGTTTTCTGTGGTGCGCTTCGATCGTTGGCGTGCCGGTCGGCGTCCAGTGCTTTAAGATCGGCACGTTCGCCTTCTGGCCGTTCGGCCGGCATATCATACCGGGCACGCGCGCGACATCGCTTTTTCTCAACGTGCTTTGGGTGCTGCTAGGCGGCGTCGAGCTCGCCGCGATTTCGCTTTGCGCGGGGCTTGTTTCGTGCGTGACCATCGTCGGCATACCGTTCGGTTTGCAGTACTTCAAGCTCGCGTATATAAGCCTGCTCCCGTTCGGAGCCGTGGTGACAGCATAATAAAAAGAGGACTTTCGTCCTCTTTTTTTAATTATATCAAGCTTCAGCCTTTGTCGACGGGTATGATAAGTCCGTAGCCGCCCGAGGCCTGTTTATAAACCGTCGAAATCGTACCGGTTTCGGAGTTGTGGAACGTGAAGAATTCGTGATTGAGCAGATTCATCTGAAGAATTGCTTCTTCCGGCGTCATGGGTCTCATTACAAAGTACTTGGTGCGGATGCGGAACTCGCCCTCCTCCTCGACATCGGGCTCGACGGGCGGCAAAGCGCCGGTTTTCAGTTTGCGGCCGAGACGCGTTTTGTACTTGCGGATCTGCCGCTCGATAGACTCGACGCACTCGTCGAGAGCGTTCTGGAAGGTTTCGTTCTTTTCCTCGCAGCGAAAGATGGTGGAACCGCTGACAATGGTGATCTCAAGGCATTCCTTTTCGCGGATGCGGCTGAATCTGACTGTGGCTTCCGCGGGCTCGGCGAAAAACTTATCGAATTTCGCGAGCTTTTTCGAGGCAAGCGCTTTCATTGACTCCTCGATCTCCATTTGACGTCCGATAAAGTTGATCTTCATAAACAACCACCTTTTCTTCGGTATTGCCGGAGGCGGGCCGAACGCGTCCATCCCTCCCCGGCAATTCTATTATATCATCAAATCCTGAAAAAGTATATAAAAAAATCGAAATTAATAGTAAAACATTGTGAATAAATTATACATATTGACCGTTATATAATAAAGTGATATACTAATAATAAAGAATATATTCGGAAAGGAGCATCAATATGGCAGTGAACATCTTCAACCGCGCGGAGCTGCTTATGACCAACTCACGCAGAAGACGGGATGAGCTGTCCGAGCTTCTGAAAAGCAAAGGATTCGATTTTGTCGTAAAGACCGTCAACCGGTCGGATCCGGAGCTGAGCTTCGATGCTCAGAGAGCGGTCGGCTCCGACGCGACGAAAATCATCGACGAGGCATCGAATAATTACATATTTTACGTAAAAAAGTCGGCTCTCGCGCAGGCAAAAAAAGCCATGAAAGAGGCTGACATATAGAATATTCCATATCTGTTAACAAAATAATGGTTAATATGGTTTAGACGGTTGTGAAACGTTTAATGTCAATTGACAAAATTAACTAACAGTGTTATTATAAGGGTACGCTGCGGGTCGTGATTCGGAGCCGATGCCGGCTGCAATGATAAAAAAATAGACAGGCATACGAAAGCGACCCGATGCAATAATATTTTCGGAGGAATCGAAAATTATGAGAAAATTTACTTCGGTATTGCTTGCCGCGATCATGGTTCTGTCCATGCTCGGTTTGGCGGCTTGCAACAACGGTTCCGTACCGACTGAAACAAGCGGAGCCGGTGAGACTGAAACAACCGCCGCGTCCGGCGACACTACCGCCGCCGCAGACACGACCGCGGCCGAGGAGGAAACGACCGCTCCCGCCGCTGAAACCGACGCTACGGGCTACGAAGTAATACCCGATGCGAAATATCATGGCGCTATCGGTCTCGGCACATGGCTGACCGCTGCTTCGTTCGACAGCGTCACCGTCAAGGACAACCGCAACGGCAACATCCTCTATTCCACCGAATTCGAAAACGCTTCCGATCTCGAAGGCTGGACGCCCTTCACCTGCAACGGCGGCGACTGGACTGTCAACGACACCGACTGGGCTATAGCCGACGGAGCGCTCAACCTCTCCAACAAGACGAATTCCGGATGCGCCATCTGGTACGGCAACCCCAATTGGACGCACTACACCCTCTCGGTTAAGGCCACCGCAACCGAAGGCTCCGAAGGCATCCTGATATTCTACAACTACGCTGACGAGAACAACTACGACTTCCTCAACCTCGGCGGCTGGGGCAACACCAACTACTGCGTACAGCGCGTCGAAAACGGCACCAAGACCATTTACAGCAGCCAGATTCCGTTCTCGATCGAATACGGACGGCAGTATACGATCGACATCCGCGTCAACCAGACCGGCGTAACTTATATATACCTCGACGGTATGCAGATCTGCACCCTCGACTATGAGTTCGACGCCGACGATCAGTGGTACGGCACGGTCGGTTTAAGCACATGGAACACCAGCGCTATGTATAAGAACCTCAAGGTAACGAGCCTCGCCGACGGCTCCGTGCTCTATGAGAACGCGCTCACCTCTCCCGACTGCTTCGCGGATTGGACCGCCGCAAACGGCGTCGGCGGCAACTGGTCGCTCGATATGAACGACTGGGTTATCGGCGATGCTGGCGCGGAGTTTACCAATGCAAGCTGCAGCGGCGGCATGGTTTACTACAACGGCGGCACCAACTGGCACAACTACAAGATGTCCTTCGACGCCATGAAGACCGGCGGCGCCGAAGTGTTCATCATTCCGATCGCTCTGCGCGACACCGCGAACTACGTACACTGGAACCTCGGTGGCTGGAACAACACCAAGACCTGCTTCGAAACCGTCGACGGCGGCGCGAAGACCGCTCAGGAGCAGTTAGACGACTCCTACGTGACCGATCAGTGGTACCATGTCGACATCATTATAACCGATTATGCTCTGTACGGCTACGTCGACGGTACGCTCCTTCAGGTTCTTTGGAAATAATCCAATAACCGATAAAAAGAAGCCTCTTAGAGGCTTCTTTTTTTACTATAAAAAATGCAACTTTTGACTGAAACATAATCACCTATGACTACAAAAAGCATAAATATCTGATATAATTCATGTGGCTGATTAACTAACCGGACGGCTCGCATACGCAGCCGCCGTTTCCGGACAAAGGAAGGTAAGACTGTTATGGGTAAAACATATAAGCACGCCGTCATCGGCTACGGCGGAATGGGCTCGTGGCACCACGGAAACATAAGGGACAGAATTCCGCAGATCGAATGCATCGGCGCGTATGACATCCGTCCCGAAGCGCTCGAGCGCGCTAAGGCAAACGGACTGCATGCATACGAATCGATCGACGCGCTGCTCTCCGACAAGAGCATCGACCTCGTGACCGTCGCGACGCCGAACAACTTCCATAAACCGCTCGTGATCGCCGCTCTCGAAGCGGGGAAGAACGTCGTGTGCGAAAAACCGGTCGCGCTCAACGCAGCGGAGCTCGAAGAAATGATCGCCGCATCCGAGCGCACGAGAAAGCTGTTCTCGGTTCACCAGAACCGCCGCTGGGACCGCGACTACAGGATCATAAAAGAAGCGATCGACACCGGGCTCATCGGACGCCCGTATTTCATCGAAAGCCGCGTACAGGGCAGCCGCGGCTCCATGTTCGGCTGGCGCGGCTACAAGGTGAACGGAGGCGGCATGGTGCTCGACTGGGGCGTTCACCTGATCGACCAGCTCATGGACATGATCCGCGAAAAGGTCGTCGCCGTCAACGCCGACTTAAACTACATATTCTCGGGTGAAGTCGACGACAACGTCAAGCTGACGCTGCGCTTCGAGTCCGGCATAAGCGCGATCGTCGAATTTTCTACGAACTGCTTCATCAATCATCCGCGCTGGCACGTATCCGGCACCGCGGCGACCGCCGTCGTCGACGACTGGAGCTGCAAGGGCCGCATCGTCAAGCTCAACACGGACGCGAAGATGGAGTGGGGCGAGGACATCGTCTACACCGAAGCCGGCCCGACGCGCACGATGGCGCCGCGCCCGAAGGAGACGCTCGCCGAGCTTCCGCTGCCCGAGGTTCACACGGACTGGTCAGACTACTACAAGAACATCGCCGCCGTACTTGACGGCCGCTGCGGAGAGGGCCCCGAAACGGAGCTTATCGTAAAGCCGCAGCAGTGTTTGCGCGTCATGCGCGTCATCGACGCCGTGTTCGAGTCCGACCGCATCGGACACGGCCTGCAGGTCAACATCTGACGAGGTTAATAAACACACGACAATAAACTGAAACGTCTCCGCGCGCATCCGGTAAAACGGACGGGCGCGGAGACGCTTTATCATGCTGTTAAATATTCGCCGTTATGTCTGAATACGGTTCGCTTGATTGCCGTCGCTTCACTGTTTATCTATGCCTGCTCGCAGTATTGTAAGCGACGTCGACTCGGCGAGAGTGGGCGGGCTGTATAAAAACAGCACGCGGTCGGCGGAGGGGAGCAGGTCAGCGGCGGCTTTCTTGTAATACCGCGGGTCGACCATGATGATTTTGAAGTAGCGCGCTAAAAACGGCGCGACCGAGTGCGCGAAGCTGTCCTTTATGAGAAGCAGGCACTCTCGGCCGTCGTCATCGAAGCTGTCGCCCTCGTAGATATACAAGAGCGCGTTGTTGCCGCCGACGAACGACGAGTACTTGTCCTTCTTATCGAGGTACGATGTGTCATACAGCCCCTTTATTTCTCTTCCGCTGTCGTTGATGCGGACGGTCACGTCTTCGTCGCCGTCCCATCGCCAGTACCACATCTCGTCCGGGCCAACCCAGCTCATGCCGGAGCTCGACCACGTCGTGCCGTAGAACTTATCGGAAACGCGCGTGCTCGTGAACTCGCTCTCGGAATACGGCTCGATACCCATCGACTCCATGATCGCGGCGTACGCCCTGTAAGCGCCCTCGGTCGTCCAGTGGTGGTCGGTTTTGTAATACCTGTACGCGCCGTCGCCGCCGACCGCGCCGCGCAGATCGAGGAACACGTCCTCAAGCGATCCGAGGCGGTCGAGCACCGCGCTCCACAGCGCATGCGAAGCGCCGGCGCCGTATATCGCCGGATAATACTCGCCCGCCATATCGAACACGCTGCCGGCGAGCGCGAACGTCACGGTTTTCCCCTGCGTTATCGCATATTCCGCGAACGCTTCCGCCGCCGCCAGATTTTTGCCGAGCTTCTCCGTGTCGAGCCTGTCGTTGCGCTCGATCAGCACGCCGCCGCTGCCGAGCATGACGTTGTTGTTCTCGGCCTTGAGCGAAGCGAGCTCGATCATTGCCTTCAGCTCGACCGCGACGCCGCGGAGCGGGAACTGATCGGCGAACCACGCGCTCGTCTCGGACGCGAACCTGCCCGATAACAGCCGGTCAAGGAATCGGCCGGCGGCTATCCTCTCCGCGAGCGTGCCGTCCATCGGCGTGGACAGTTTCGGCAGCTGCTGCAGCTCGCGGTTCTCCGTTTCGGAGAACCTGACGTCGGGGGTGATGAATGTCGCGGCGGCGAAACCGTATATTACCAGCAGAAACACGGCGATCAGCGCGATGTCCGCGATGCGGGCTCTGTGCGGCCGCTGCTCCGTCTGCATCGAGAGCAGCCTATCCTGTACGGTCTCGCCCGATTTGGGGTCGGGCTCGCCGATGAAGGAATACTTCCGAAAGGTCATAGCGGGTTAGGCGAGACCGAGGTACGCGCGCTGCTCCGCCGTCAGCGCGTCGATGCTGACGCCCATTCCGGCGAGCTTGTCGCGCGCGACCGACTCGTCGATCTCGCGCGGAACCGCGTAAACCTTCTTCTCGAGCGTTCCCGCGGTTTTGATGAGGTACTCCATGCAGCGCGCCTGAATCGCGAACGACATATCCATGATCTCGGCGGGATGGCCGTTGCCGGCGGCGAGGTTGACGAGCCGCCCTTCGGCGAGCAGGTTGAGCACTCTTCCGTCGCGCATACGGTAACCCATGATGTTCGGCTTACGCTGCCAGACCTCGACCGACATCTCCTCAAGCGCCTTCTTATCGACTTCGACGTCGAAGTGGCCGGCGTTGGAAAACAGCGCACCGTCCTTCGCGCACTCGAAGTGCTTTCTCGTTATGACATCGGAGCAGCCGGTCACGGTGATGAAAAGATCTCCCAGCGGCGCGGCGTCGTCCATCGGCATGACGCGGAAGCCGTCCATGACGGCTTCGATGGCGCGAACGGGGTTGACCTCGGTGACGATAACGTTCGCGCCGAGACCCTTCAGGCGCATCGCGACGCCCTTGCCGCACCAGCCGTAGCCCGCGACGACCGCGGTCTTGCCCGCGATAACGAGGTTCGTCGTGTTCATGATGCCGTCGAGCGTAGACTGGCCCGTGCCGTAGCGGTTGTCGAAGAGGTGCTTGCAGTCTGCGTCGTTGACGTCGATCATCGTATAATCGAGCTTGCCGGCCGCCTGACGCGCGAACAGGCGGTGTATGCCCGTCGTCGTCTCCTCGCCGCCGCCGATGATGTTCTTTGCGAAGCCGCGGCAGTCGCCGTGTATCAGCTCGGTCAGGTCGCCGCCGTCGTCGATGAACACGTCGGGGCAGATGGACAGCGTGCGGCGCAGGTGCTCGGAATACTCAGCGTCGCTGACTCCGCGCCACGCGTTGACCTCGAAGCCGTCCGCGGCGAGCGCGGCGGCGACGTCGTCCTGCGTCGAAAGCGGGTTGCATCCGGTGATGGCGACTTCGGCTCCGCCGGCGGCGAGTGTATACGCGAGGTAGGCAGTCTTCGCCTCAAGGTGGATCGACATTGAGATTTTCTTGCCGGCGAACGGCTTTGTCCGTGAGAATTCGTCGTTGATGCGGTTGAGCACTGGCATGTACGACTTGACCCATGCGATTTTATCGCGGCCGGACGGCGCCAGGGTGATGTCTTTGATCTGCATTTGCATTTATCTCTTTCTCGGTTTTATTTCTATATAACAATATTAATGATGCGCAGGCTGACGGCGAATATCCGCCGCCGGCCGAACGACAAAGATGCCGATTGACTTAAATATGTATAACAAACCTTCAGTTCACGAACTTGACTGCTTTGTTTGTGCGCGAGGACTCGAACGCCGCCTCGATGACCTTGATAACGCGGAGCACTTCGACCGGCTTGACGACCAGCTCCTCCTTGCCGTCGAGCGCGGCGAGAACGTTTTTGTAGAGTGACGCCCAATCCTGCGGCGGCAGTTTCTCCGGCGCGGGCGCGTCGAACTTTTCGGTGCCGTAGACGCAGCGGCGGAGCGTACGGCTCTGCATGCCGCCGGGATAGTCGTCGCCGTAGGCGGGAGCGTCGTAGTTCTCCCAGTGCATGTCGGTCGCCTTCGTGACGCGGGCGGGGCTTCCGCCCTCGATCATGAAGCCGCCCTTGTCGCCGTAAACGGCGAGGCGCGGCAGCGGGGCGAGCGTGAATGTCGCGACCTCGACCTGCGCGACGAGCCCGGACTCGAAGGTTATGATGACCTTTGCATAGTCGTCGACCTCGTCTGTTTTAATCGAGCGTACGACGGCGTACACCGTGTCGACCGGCTCCTTTATCAGCCACAGCACCTGATCGAGCATATGGACGCCCCAGTCGAGCAGCATGCCGCCGCCGTGGTCGGCCATGCCGCGCCAGCCGGTCATCGTTCCGCCCGTGCCGTGGATGCGGCTCTCGATCATGTACGGCGCTCCGACGTCGCCCTCCTCGATTGCGGCCTTGGCGATGAGGAAGTCGCGGTCCCAGCGGCGGTTCTGATGAACCGTAAACAGCTTTCCGGAGCGGTCGGCGGCGTCCATCATCGCGCGGAAATCGGCGGACGTTATAGCAGCGGGCTTTTCGACCATGACGTTGTAGCCGGCGCCGAGCGCGGCCTCGACCATCGGGCGGTGATAGTTGTTCGGCGTCGCGACGAGCACGATGTCGAACGCGCGCGAATCGAGGAAATCCTGCAGGCTGTCGTAGACGGCAAGCCCCTTCGACTTTGCGAATTCGCGCCTTTGCGGGTCAACGTCGTAGACAGCCGCCGGCTCGAGGTCGGGGATGTCGGAACGCTTCGATGTCTCGTAATGGTAGCCGGCAGCCATGCCGCCGAAACCGATAAAGCCGAGTCTGTGCATGATTATGCCTCCGTGACTCTATTATTAATTATATTTCCGGACGCCGGCGCGCCGGCGGTTTTCCCGCTTGCGAAAAACTACGCACTCGCGCTGAAAACAACTGTTATAAATTATACCATAAACGCCCTGTCAAGGCAATACCGCGCTTTGCTGTGTATAAATTGCGCGAAACCGGACTTTACGTAAAAAACTGTGTGCGGATACTGTTGCGGCACACAGGAGCGCGGCATAAAAAAAGCGCTCATGCGGAAGGAAAACCCCGCATGAGCGCTTTATGTATGATATTCAGTTGCTTTCGCGCTTGACGAACGTGCACGGCAGCTGGAAGTTCCCGCGCGTGCCGGAGAACAGGTATCTGAACGCCGTCGTGCCCATCTGTGAAAACGGCGGCGCTATGCTCGAAAGCGGCGGCGTGCAGTAGAGGCACGCGTCGATGTTGTCGAATCCGACGACGGCGATGTCCTCGGGCACGCGCAGCCCCTTCTCGCGGATCGCGTTGATGGCGCCGATCGCCATGTAGTCGTTCTGTGCGAAAACCGCGTCCGGTATGTTCGGCTGGTTTAGAAGCTCGGTCATCATCGCGCGGCCGCTCTCGTACGTCCATTCGCCGACGCGCATAAGCGACGGGTTAAAATCTATATGGCAGTTGACGAGCGCGCTCTGGTAGCCGTGAAGGCGGTTCGCCATGTTGACGGAGTTGATCGGCCCGCTTATGAGCCCGATCTTCGTGCGTCCCGATTTGGTGAGCTCGGTGACGGCGAGGCACGCGCCCTGCATGTCGTCGTAGTTGATGCAGGCGGCGGCGTCTGCGGCGGTGCCGTTGACGTAGACGACCGGTATCTTCAGCGGCGGCATGATATTCGTCAGGTCTCGCGGGTAGCGGCTCACGTACACGATACCGGATGTGAGCGGCGGCAGCTCCTCGACGAGCGCCATGGCCATCGGCACGACTTTTTTCAGCGGCGGATCGAAACCGTAGCCGAGCTTGTCTAGCCCGAGGTTGAAGACGGGGCAGGCAAGCCCCATGCTCGTCGCCTCGGAAATGATGCCGTCTGATATTTCGGTGCAGAAAACGTATGAGGTCTCTGTAATAACGGCGACGTGACCGGCGGGCGCATCCCTCATCGAGCTGATGTCATAGTTTTTCTCCGCCGCGATACGGGCGATTTTCTCCCGCATGGACGGCCGCATTCGTCCTTTGCCTCTCAGCGCGTTCGAGACTGTGGCCGGCGAAACGCCGGCTTCGGCGGCTATATCCTGCAGAGTCGTCATTTTAACCTCACGAAACTTACGGTGGTTAATATTCAGCTATATTTTAACCAATCATTCTGATTTTGTCAAGCATGCGAAAGCGGCCTGCGGTTCTGCCGATATAAAGCAGACAGCGCATTTATCCTGATATCCGGTCTGATAACTTTTTAATCATGCCTGTAAAATCGGCACAATCCCGCACAGAGCGTCAATGTTGCTCGCCGCAGCCGCGCGGCCGAAGCAGACGTTCTTCAATTCACGCCTGAAGGCTCGGCACAAGCTCGCGCAGCGCGTCGCACAGAGCGTCGATATCGTTCATCATCGTCGTGTCTCCGAAGCTGACCCTGATCGTCCTGTCCGCTTCCTCCGCGGTCAGGCCGAAGGCGAGAAGCGCCGCGGACGGCTGCGCGCGCTTCGCGTTCGACGAGCACGCGGAACCGGAGCTGACCGCGATGCCCTTCTGCGACAGCGCGTGCAGCATCACCTCGCTTCTCACGCGCGGCAGCGTCAGCGCAGCGATGAACGGCGAGCGTTTTTCCGGCTCGACGATGCGGCCGTCAAACTCGGCGCATCTCTCGCGCAGGCGGTCAAGCAGGGCCGATGCGTTGGCGTATGCTTCTGCTCTGCCGGCCGACGCTTCGGCTGCGGCCGCGCCGAATGCGGCGATGCCGGGCACGTTTTCGGTGCCGGAGCGCAGCGCGCCCTCCTGACCGCCGCCTACGATCAGCGGCGACAGCTTTTTCGCGCGCAGCGCTTCGGAGGAGACATACAGCGCGCCCGTGCCCTTGAGTCCGCGTATCTTGTGCGCGCTGATCGACACGGCGTCCGCGCCGAGCGAACGCATGGTAAACGGCACCTTGCAGAATGCCTGAACGGCGTCGGTATGCAGGAATGCGTTCGGCGAAAGCGCGCGCGCGATCGTGAATGCCGCGGCGACGTCGTGCAGCGCTCCCGTCTCGTTCGAGACGAGCATCAGAGAAACGACTGACGCGGCGCCGCCCTCGCAGGCGGCCTTCAGCGCGTCGAGGTCGAGCGCGCCGCCTCGCGTCGGAATGCGTGTGACTTCGTATCCGTCCGCTTCCGCCCTGTCGGCGCAGCGCGCGGCTGACGCGTGCTCCCCGTCGGATATGACGAGCCGACCGCGCTTCTTCTTCGCGTTGAGTGCGCCCGTGATCGCGAGGTTGTTCGCTTCTGTTCCGCCGGACGTAAAAATAAGCCTCGACCCGCCGATGACGGACGACGGGTCGGGCGCTCCGAGCGCGGTGAGGATCGCCGTGCGCGCGGCGGATACAAGCCTGCGCGCGGCGACGCCTTCTTCGTGCAGCGACGAAGGGTTGCCGTAGCACAATGCGGCTTCGTTAAAGGCGGCGAGCGCCGCGCCGGAGGGCGCGGTCGTCGCCGCATTGTCAAGATATATCATGGCGTCAGTCGAATTTAAAGTTTTCTATAATGCTCGCCACTTCTTCCGTGTGGTCGTCGTAGAGCGAGTCGACGGATGTGTATGTGAAGAGGTATACCATGCTGCGGCGGATGCAGGCGATCTGCATAAATTTATAGCTGTTTTCGCCGAGCTTCGCGGTGTAGACGTATTTGCGCGCGGCGACGCCGCCGAGCAGCGCATCCGACTCCTCGATAATCTCGAAGGAGTCGAAGACGAGATCAAAGTCGGCGCGGTAGTTATCCCACCACTCTGCGGGCGTCGTCGACGTTTCCTCGAGGTTCCACGCCATGACGGAGACGCTCGACGCGTCGGTCGCGGATACGTGCGCGCCGGTCATGCCGGTGTTTTCGTCGACGAGCCACTCCTTCGGAACGTAGAGCGTGTAGTCGACCACATCGGACGACGCCACTTTCATGCCGCTCGGGACGTCGGATTTCGAGCATGCCGCGAACGAAAACAGCATCACCGCCGCGAGTGCGAGAGTTATAAGTTTCTTCATTTTCATGCGTCCTCTGTTTATAATAATGCGCTCGCCGGCGTGTCAACCGCCGCAGACGGCGGTCGCCGCGGACAGTATGCCGAGCCGCGCGCTCTCGTATGTCAGTCCGCCCTGGAAAAACACGGTGTACGGCGGGCGGATCGGCCCGTCGGCGCTCAGCTCTATCGACGCGCCGGAGACGAACGTGCCGGCGGCCATGACGACGGGGTTGCTGTAACCGGGCATGTCCCACGGCTCGGGCGAAACGAACGCGTCGACCGGCGAGCCGCTCTGTATGCCGCGGCAGAACGCGACAAGCGCTTCCGCCGAGCCGGTCTGCACGGTCTGGATGATGTCCGAGCGGCGCTCGAACGGGCCGGGGCTGACCTCGTACCCGAGCGAGCCGAACACATACGCGGCGAAATGCGCTGTCATAAGCGCCTGCGCCGTCGTGTGCGGCGCGTAGAACAACCCGCGCAGTATGTTGCGGTTCTGGCCGAGCGTCGCGCCCGCTTCGCCGCCGATGCCGGGCACGGTCAGCCTGTACGCGGCCAGCTCGACGGCTTTCGCCGAACCCGCCAGCACTCCGCCGCAGTCCGCGAAGCCGCCGCCCGGGTTCTTGATGAGCGAGCCGACGACGAGGTCGCCCTTCGGTTCGGTGCTCTCCGTGAACTCGCCGTAGCAGTTGTCTACCACGACGTACGCGTCCGAGCGCGCTTTGACGAGCGTATAGACCTCGTCGAGCTCGGCGACCGTCAGCGTCCGGCGCTGGCCGTATCCGCGCGAGCGCTGCATGTAGACGACTCGGATGCTCGGGTCGGACGAAAGCGCCGACTCGAGCGAGGCTTTGTCGACCTTTCCGTCCGCAAGCGGAATCTCGCGGTATCTGACGCCGAAATCCTTAAGGCTGCCCATGCCGCTGCCGGATATGACGTCGAACAGCGTGTCGTACGGCGCGCCGGTGACCGAGATCATCGTGTCGTTCGGGCGCAGAAGCGCGAAAAGCGCTATGGCCAACGCGTGCGTGCCGCTGATGATGTTGTGCCGCACGAGCGCGGCCTGCGCGCCCCACAGCTTCGCGGTGATTTCGTCGATGGCCTCACGGCCGCGGTCGCCGTAGCCGTATCCTGTCGACGGAGCGAACATCGCCTCCGTGACGCGCGCATCGCGGAACGCGTCGAGCACATCCTCGGTGCGCGCGCGGCTGACGGCGGCTATGTCGGCGAAAAAGCCCGCGAGCGCTCTGTCCGCTTCGTCGCCGAGACTTCTTATCTTATCGGAAATATGCATTTAGTTTAGTCTTGTAACCTCTGTTCTGTGATTATTGCGCGTGCAGACCGCGCGCGGCGCGCCGTCAGACCGACGCAAGCGACTTGTAAACGTCCTTCAGCGCCGGATAAATGGCGTCGTAGACGGCGTAGCCGGCGTCATATACGGGCTTCTTCGATGCGTCGGGCGCAGTCGTCCCCGCAACGCCGATGATCGACGCGCATGCGTCCTCGACGGACTTGTATATGCCGGCGCCGACGCCCGCGAGTATCGCGACGCCGAGCGCGCCGCCCTCCGTCGTCGCAGACACGTTGATGGGCAGGCCGAAGCAGTCGGCCATGATCTGACGCCACAGTTTGCTGTTCGCGCCGCCGCCCGCCGCGATGATGTTTTCCGGCTCCGCGCCCAGGCCGCGGATGATCTCAAGGCAGTCGCGCAGCGAATACACGACGCCCTCGAGAACGGCGCGGAGCATCTCCGGCTTGCCGTGCGACGGCGTGAGCCCTATGAACGCGCCGCGCGCGTCGGAATCGAGGTGAGGGGTGCGCTCGCCCATCAGATACGGCAGGTACACGAGCCTGTCGGCGCCCGCGGGAACGCGCGCCGCGATGTCGTCGAGCAGCTTGTTCGCGGGAACGCCGAGCTCCTCCGCCGTCGCGACCTCGGCCGCGAAAAGGCTGTCGCGGAGCCACTTGAACGACATGCCGGCCGCCTGCGTCACGCCCATGATGTGCCACTTGCCGGGAACGGCGTGGCAGAGCGTATGGACGCGGCCCTTCGGGTCGAGCAGCATGTTGTCCGTGTGCGCGAATACGACGCCGGACGTGCCGACGGTGCACGAGAGTATGCCCTCGCGAACGATGCCGCAGCCGACGGCGCTCGCCGCCTGGTCGCCCGCACCGCCGACGACGATCGTGCCCGCGGCGAGACCCGTCTCGGCGGCGGCCTTCGCGGTAACGCGGCCGGTCACCTCGCAGGACTCGTACATCTTCCCCAGCATCGATTCCTTGATGTTCAGCGCGTCGAGCATTACGGGCGAGAACTTGCGCTCGCGCACGTTCATCAGCTGCATGCCGGACGCGTCGGAGACCTCGGTCGCGAACTCGCCGGTCAGGCGGAGCCGTATGTAGTCCTTCGGAAGCATGATCTTCTTGACGCGGCGGAAGTTATCCGGCTCGTTCTTTTCGACCCAGAGCAGCTTCGCGGCCGTGAAGCCCGTCAGCGCCGGGTTCGCGGTGATGTCGAGCAGCCTCTGCGCGCCGACGAGCGCGGTCAGCTCCGCGGCCTCCGCCGCCGTGCGCTGGTCGCACCAGATTATCGACGGGCGCACCACTTCGTCGTTCTCATCGAGCAGCACGAGCCCGTGCATCTGACCCGAAAGGCCGACGCCCGCGATGCCGGACGCGTCTATGCCGGCCTTGGCGATCGCGCCGCGAACCGACGCGGCAACGCCGCCCCACCAGTCCTCGGGGTTCTGCTCCGCCCAGCCGTTTTTAGGCGACGACATGCCGTATTCGGACAGCGCCGAACCGAGCGCGCGCCCGGTTTCGTCGAAGATAACCGATTTCGTGCCGGATGTCCCTATATCGATTCCGATAAGATACATGGTGCTTCTCCTTGTTATTATTTGTTAGCGCCGCAGCGCGAATGCACATGTATAAGCCGAAAAGGAAAAGATTGCGTATTTATATAAGCCGTGCGGCGTTTTGTTATCCGCATCCGATTATATCGACCGGACGGCTGTATGATTCTTGCTTTTTTAAGTCGTGTGTCGGAAATCAACCGTGTTGACCCGTCAGGTCGGGCGGACGGCAAAATAATCCGTCGGCGCAGAACCGCCCGCAGCCCGTCCGTCGCTATTTCGCGACGGAGCGGACTTTGCCCGCCGCGCTTACGGCTTCTTCGTAAACGCGAAGTGCGTCCGCCGCCATGATGTCGGCGGAGTAGCGCGAGACGACAAGCTCCCTGATTTGGTTTAGCATATCGTCGTCGACATTGAGAGCGGAGATCATCGCTTCGACGAGATCGCCCGGCCGCCCTTTGGGCAGCGAACGGCATGTGAAATTGACCGCGGCGGCGTCGGGAAAATTGTCCGGCGTCAGAACGCCGAAAAGACCCGCCTCGCCGCCCTTCGATACCGGCCCGCAAATGACGCAGGGAAGGGAGGTGGCCGCCGCTTCGATCGCGCTGCGCGAGCAGCCGACGAACGTCCCGCACCGCCGCAGTATCACGCCGACGGCGGAGCGTGCCCCCGCGAAGACGACTTCGCCCGGCGCCGCATACGCCTCCTCGTCCGCATTCGCACGCCTTACTCGCATGCCCGATGCCGAGAAGGTTTTTATCGTTTCGTTTGCGAGCGAACCGTCGCCGACGATCAGCAGCGACGCGTCCGGCCGCTTTCTGAGCACGTACGGAAACGATTTCATGAGCAGCCGGAAAGTTCCGGCGCAGTCGGGGTCGATGCGGCTCGCGCATATGAAACGCACGCCGTCGGCGCGGACGCGCGCCGGATAAAACTCGCCGCTGTCGATGCCGTTGACGGTTACCGACACCGTGTCCGGAGATAAGCCGTACGAATCGACCAGATATTTTTTCAGATCGTCCGACACCGCGAGCTGGCGCGCACCCCAGCGGGAAAGCTGCCTGTACGGCGAGCCGAGCGAGAACGCGCTGTGGCACGTTGTCACGAGCGGAACGCCGGTAACCCTGCTCACCCTGTCGCAGACGAACGCGGGGATGCGCGCGTGCGCGTGCATGACGTCGACGCCGGCGCGCACCGCAGAAAATATGCCGGCGTACGAGCGCATCAGCGACACGGGATCTTTCCCGCGAAGCGGAATCGTCAGCGTGTCGATCCCGTCGCTTCGGAGCGAACTCTCATACACGCCGCCGGTGCTTGCAACGACGACGGAACAACCGAGCCGCGTAAGCGCGCGCGCCAAAGCTACGACGTGTGTTTCAGCACCGCCGATCCCGAGCGTATTCGTAGCAATCAATACGCGCATTGTATAAACCTCCGCTTATTTTATCATTATATCATAAAATAAGATGCTTCGCAATATTAAAACGCCCGTTGGCAATGGCGTGTTTTAAGCGCAGAAGATGAAACGGCGGCGGTACGCATAACAAAAAAACTGTAAAAATAATACGGTTTTAAAAGCTCTTGCAAAAGCGCACACCGCATGGTATAATACATAAAGCGGTCGTTCTCTGCGCGCCGCGTGATAAGGCCATACAACCGGGGAGGTAGCGGGTCCCTGAACCTGAAATCCGCTGTAGCAGGGGCAATGCTTTTTACGAGGACTGTCGTTGTGCGGTCTTGCGCCGCCCGGTCGGCGCGTTGAAGAACGGGTCCCGCGCGATTCGCTGCCGCGAACCATGTCAGGTGGGGAACCAAGCAGCATTAAACGGAAGTGCGGATGCGCCGCGGGGCAGCCTGTTCGGAGCGACGCCGGCGGTTAACGCGCGTAACGGCATGTTCGACTTTAAAGCGTATGGCCTTATCATTCGGCGCGGAGAACGCGATTTACCGATCAGCTGATTTAAATTACGGGTGCGGACTTGACGCTCGTCCGGGCGCGCTTTCCCGTAATTTTTTTGACGTTATGCGCGGAAAACGGGAGGTGGTTTCTCTTGTTCAGGACGCTTTACCGAAAATACCGGCCGAAGACGTTCGGCGACGTGACGGGGCAGGAGCACATAACCTCCGTTCTTCGCTGGCAGGTAGCGAACAACCGCGTAGGACACGCCTATCTTTTCTGCGGGACGCGCGGCACGGGTAAGACGACGTGCGCCAAGATACTCGCACGCGCCGTCAACTGCGAAAACCCCGCCGACGGCGAGCCGTGCGGAACGTGCGCGAGCTGCCGCGCGATCGATTCCGGCACATCGACCGATGTTATCGAGATCGACGCCGCGTCGAACAACGGCGTCGAGGACGTCCGCTCGATCATCGACGAGGTCGCATATGCGCCCGCGATGACCAACCGCCGCGTGTATATCGTCGACGAGGTGCATATGCTGTCGACGAGCGCGTTCAACGCGCTTCTGAAAACGCTCGAGGAGCCGCCGGAGCACGCGCTGTTCATACTCGCGACAACGGAACTTTACAAGCTTCCGGCGACGATCGTTTCGCGCTGCCAGCGCTACGATTTCCGCCGCCTCACGATAGCGCAGCTTTCGTCGCGGCTTAAATATATAGCGGAGCGCGAAGGCATCGGGCTGACCGATGACGCCGCGTACCTCTTGTCGAAGCAGGCGGAGGGCGGCATGCGAGACGCGATAGGGCTTTTTGACCTGTGCAGCGCGAACGGCGCAGACGTCGACACGGCGCGCGTTGTGGAGCTGCTCGGCGCGGGCGATTACGAGTCGTGCGTCAGAGCCGCCGTTGCCGTCGCGAAAAAGGACTACTCGGAGATCTTCGCGTGCGTCGCCGCCGCGGAGGAGAAGTCGGACATCTCGGCGTACTGGAGCGAGCTTCTGTCGTTCTGGCGCGATATGCTCGTCAGCAAGTGCATTCCCGGCGCCGACAGGGCTGCCGAGTACCTCGAGCTGTCGCCGGAGAGATGCGCAGCGCTTTACGGTGCGGCGGAGCTTTACACGGTGCCGACGCTGTCGCGCCACTGCCGCGTTCTGGACGAGGCTCTCGTCCGCATGCAGCGCTCGCCAAAGTCGAAGCGCGTCATCGCCGAGGTCGCGCTTGTGCGCATGGCTGACGACCGGCTCGACGATTCGACGGCGGCTCTCGCCGCGCGCATCAGCGCCCTCGAGGACGCGATTGCGGGCGCGCCGCCGAAGACGATCGCGTCATCTGAAATTCGTCGCGAGCCTGTCGCGGTCGATGCAACCGTTCAAACGGCACCGGCAAACGTGCCGGCAGATAATGTAAAACCGTCCGCACAGCCGTCCGGTACGCCGGATAACGGCATACCCGCCTCAAGCAAAGGTATTGCCGTCGCCGCATGGCAGGACGCGCTCGAACGCATTGCGTCGACCGACGCGCGCACAGGCGCGCTGCTCGACGGCTCCGAAGCGGTGTACGACAACGCGTCGGGCACGCTCCGCATCAGCACACCGCTGCGCGGCATGGTGCGCATGCTCGACACCGATGCAGTCCGCGACGCGATAAAGCGCGCGCTCGCCTCGTGCGGCGCGCCCCTGCCGGACGCGAAGATCGTATTCATACCCGCGCAGAAAAACGAAAAACCGGATTTGCTTGATTTATAATATAAAATAACAGATTAGGAGCGTTTTACGTCATATGAAAGCACGTCTGCCCAAGGGAGTCGGCGGCGGCCCGCAGAACATGCAGGGCATGATCCGACAGGCTCAGAAGATGCAGGAGGAGATCGCCGCCAAGCAGGAGGAGCTCAGCGCGCGCGAATACGAGGTCAGCGCGGGCGGCGGCGTTGTCACCGTCAGAATCAACGGCAAAAAGGAGATACTCTCCATCGACATAAAGCCAGAGATTGTCGATCCCGACGATATCGAAACGCTGTCGGACATTCTTGTCGCCGGCGTCAACGAGGCGATAAAGAAAGTGGAGAGCGAGAGCGCCGCCGAAATCGAGAAGATCACCGGCTCCCTCCCCGGAGTACCGGGACTGTTCTAAGCGATGGATTTCGGCATTGAGCCGCTGGACCGGCTCGTCGAGGAGTTCCGCTCGCTCGACGGCGTCGGAAGAAAAACAGCCGCCCGGCTCGCCTTTTCCGTCCTGTCGATGACATACGAGGAGGCCGCGGCCTTCGCCGAAGCCATACTCGCCGTCAAGACGGACGTGCACGCGTGCTCCGTGTGCTGCAACATAACGGCGGGCGATGTCTGCTCCGTCTGCGCCGACAGAACGCGCGACCGCTCGACCGTCGCCGTCGTCGAGGACGCGCGCGCCGTCGCGGCGATCGAACGCGTGCGCGACTATCACGGCTTATACCATGTCCTCGGCGGCACACTTTCGCCCGCGAAGGGTGTCGCGCCCGACCGGCTGTCCATACCGAAGCTGCTCGAGCGCGTTGCCGCGCCGGACTCGGAGATTAAAGAGATCATCATCGCTACGAACCCCGACATGGAGGGCGAAGCGACGGCGATGTACATCGCACGCGCGCTCGACGGGAGCGGCGTGAAGGTGACGCGCCTTGCGAACGGCGTCCCCGTCGGCGGCGATCTCGAATATGCCGACTCGCTCACGCTCGCCCGCGCGCTCCAGGGCCGCCGCGAGCTGATATGATAACGGCCGCTCCTGCGCGGTAAAAAGCGCGTATGAAAACTATCAAGCATCAAGAGACCGCTTGCACGGAAATTCTTGTGCGATTATATCCGCACGAAACATAAGCATCCGNNTATGACGGCTCTTTCGTTTTACTGTTTTTCCATCGCGTTTTCGGCGTCCCGCAGAACCTGTCCGATGCTGTCGTGAAAGATCAGGGCCGCGCGCGAGTCCGCCGGAGTTTTCGTCTTGTTGATGAGGACAAGCGCGTCGCCTCTGTAGAAGTTGAGGAGCGAAGCCGCGGGCTGCACTGTCAGCGACGTTCCCGCGACGATAAGCGTCTTCGCGTTGTAGATGGCTTCCTGCGACTTTAGAAGCAGCTCTTCGTCGAGCTCCTCGCCGTAAAGCACCACGTCCGGCTTGATCGTGCCGCCGCAGAAGCACTTCGGGACGCCCGGCGTGAGCATCACCGCGTCAAGCCCCAGCTTCATGCCGCAGCGCATGCATGTGTTCCGTCTGACGCAGCCGTGCAGCTCGATGACGTTTTTAGAGCCGGCGTCGGTGTGCAGCGCGTCAATGTTTTGCGTTATTACGGCGTCCACAAGGCCCTTTTTCTCAAGGCGCGCGAGCACATAATGCGCGTCGTTCGGCTTAACGTCCGGATTGATCAGCACGTTTTTATAGAAGCGGTAGAAGTCGGCCGTGCTGCGCAAGAAAAACTCGTGCGACAGAATGAACTCCGGCGGATAACCGTTGTAATCCCGCGAGTAGATTCCGCGCGACGAGCGGAAATCCGGTATGCCGCTTTCGGTCGAGACGCCGGCGCCGCCGAAAAAAACAACGCCGCCGTGCGTAAACAGCGCGGCTAAAGCTTTAATTTTTTCGACGTATTCGTTCATTCTATCCTCCGGCATTCGATAAAGTTCGCGCACAATAGCATTATATAATATCAGGAATATAATGTAAAGAAGAAAACTACAGCTGCGAGGTAAAAAATGATTCTCATAAAAGAATACAACCGCTTGAACGCAGTCGAATATGCCCATAAATGGGCGCTTTCGCGCAATCCGCTCTTCGCGGTATACGACGGACTCGGCGGCGACTGCACAAACTTTATATCGCAGTGCGTGCTCGCCGGAAGCTGCGAGATGAACTATACGCCGGTGTTCGGCTGGTACTACATAAGCGCCGACCAGCGCACGGCGTCGTGGACAGGTGTGCAGTTTTTCTACAACTTCATGACGTCAAACGAAGGCGTCGGACCTTTTGCGGAGGAGGTCGACGAGGGATCGCTCAGGCTCGGCGATGCTGTGCAGCTCGGCACCGCGGATGGCGTGTGGTATCATAACTTGTTGGTCACAGGTTTCGCGCGCGGAACATACCTCATCAGCGCGCACACCGACGACGCGCTCGACCGCCCGCTCAATACGTACACATATGATCAGGCGCGGTTTATCCATTTCCTGGGCGTGCGCGTCAATGTTCCCGACACGACCGACTGCTTCCCGGGTCTTTTGAACGGCGAAAGCCTGTCAATGTAATAACTCTACATAATATAATATTGTTGCAGAAACGGGCGGCATATGATATAATTGTCACAATACAGACGGATCAGCGGAGGACGAAAAATGTATTGCAATCAATGCGGCAAGGCTCTGCCCGACGGCACTGCTTTCTGCACGGAATGCGGGGCCGATCTGTCGGCGAGAAGCGCCGCCAACCCGCAGACCGTCAATTATACGATGCCGCCTCCTCAGCCCATATACAGCGACATGCCCCTCGAGCCGGCGATGTCGGTCAAGGACTGGGTAATCACGATGCTGCTTATGATGATCCCGATCGCCAACATCGTGTTCCTCATCGTGTGGGCGGTCGGCGACGGCTGCGGACTCACCAAGCGCAACTGGGCGCGTGCGCAGCTCATCTTGACGGCGATTTCGACCGGCTTCGTCATCATTCTCTACATATTCATTTTCGTTATAATCGGCTACAGTTATCTTACGTTCCGATAAAATCATCGATCTATAATTAAACGGTAAAAAAGATCCGCACCGCGGATCTTTTTTGTTGTTATCAGGGATTTGCGATGCCTGTCGTGCCCGCCGTATCTTCCGCGAACGATTCTTCACGGAACAGCAACTCCGCTAAAAGCGCCTGATTGTGTATCGTGTCGTATACGCTTCCGGTAGCCTCGCGCTCCGGCTCGTATGTGACGGTGTAGCTGTTCGTCTCGGGCTCGTTCACGAGCGTCACGCCGGATACCGTCACCGTTTCGAGGTTCGGCAGCTCCGCGAAGCACGCGGCGTCGAACTCTCCGCCCGCGATGAGCTTATCGTCGAGCAGCCCGCTAATCATGACAAGATTATACAGCTTCTCGGCTTCGCGCGGCTTTGTATAGGGGTCGAGCAGGTATATTGCGCCGTCACGCGTCGCCGGATAGACGGCGTACATATCCGCGACGTCGGATGCGTCCAGACTCGCGTCGGACGGATCCTTCAGCACATAAAACGCCAGTATATAATCCCTGATGCTTGCCCGGGACGCGGTTTCATCTATCGCGGCGCTGCCCGTTTTGTCGGATAAGAGAGGCACCATACTCTCAAAGCGCTCCTTGCCTACGACGCACTCGAGCGAGCCGCCGTATATGCTGTCGTTGACGAAAACGTCGACGAGCGTCTCGCCCTCGGGCGCGATGGAATCGGTGTATGCATTTTTGCCGATGTGCAGCGAGGTGACGCCGTTTATCATATCGTCTGTGATGACGTCGTCTGTGCCTATTTTGTAATAGGCGCGCACGGCGTCTTCGACGGACGGGGAAAGCGCGGACGGATTTGTGTCCGCCGCGCTCGCGACGGCGCAGGAGGAGAGCAGCAGCGCGCTCGCGCAGAACGACACGGCGACGAACGCCGCCAGCGCTGCCTTGATTATGGTGCTTGTCTTGGTATGCTTCATGTTTACGTATCTCCTTTCGAGCCTTTCAAAGCTCAGCGCCGAAACGGCTCCGCTGCCGGCCGGCGCGGTCTCCGCGAACGCGGGAGTGCCCATTCGCTCGGCCGCGTCCAGTATCGCGTTCATGTACCGCGCCCGCGCGCCGTCGCCGAACAGGCGCAGCACGCCGGCATCGGCTCTGTATTCGCAGTCCTCCGCGTATGCGTCGGCGACGCGCCGCGCCGACGGATTGAACCAGTGAAACGCCGCGGCGACGGCGATCAACAGCTTCGCTGCCACGTCGTTATATTTGATGTGGTACAGCTCGTGCGACAGGATGTATTCGCACTCGGTCACGCCGCGCTTCGCAGCGTCCGCACCGATGTAAACGGTGGGGCGCAGAACCCCCGCCGCGTACGGCGAGCAGTCGAAGCCGCCGCCGTAGATGCGCAGACGCGCGTTTTTGACGCCGGTCAGTTTCTTGCAGTGCTCAAATAGGTGTACAAGCGCGCGGTCGCCGTAGCCGGGATCGCGCGAGCAGCACTCGAGCGTCCGCCTGACTTCCCTTGACGCGCTTACGGAGCGCGCGAGTGTCAGCGTCGCGCCCAGCGACCACACCGCCGTCAATGCCGCGCATACATACATACCTGCGTCGACAGCTTCCGCCTGAGGCACGTTGACGGGAGCGGGAGAAGCGCTGCCGACGCTGTATGAGCTGTATGAAGCGTCGTTTTGACCCGTGCGGCCGTATGATGCGGGATCTGCGGCGTAATTATCGACGTATTCCGTTTCCCGCATGGCGATGCTTTCGCTTTTATTGGCGCTGTACAGATAAAACAGCGGTTTCCCGAT
>DBRA01000055.1:0-8365 GCA_002305445.1 Clostridiales bacterium UBA1380
AAGCCGCGGCAACAGCGTGCCGCGGCTTTATCGATATCATCAGTCTTCGTAGTAGGTGTAGAGCTTATCTATCTGTTTATTCAGAGCTTTTTCAATCTTAGCATATTTCGAAGCAAAATCCGTGCTTTTTGCCACGATGAGATCGCGGAAGAAATACGGAATGCGCATCATGTTGGATTCGCCGAACATAAATGAGAAGTCCATGTTCGCGCCCTGCATGACGATATCGACCATGTTGGCGGAGTCGGGGTCCTGGCTGTACTTGTTCTTGAGCGCGACGTCGTAGAACTGCGGATAGACGGTCTTGTAGCTCTCGGCGTTGAGCGCCTCGAACATGATGCCGACGAATTCAAGGTTATCTGCCGGAACGGTCTTCGGAACGCCGAACGCGCTGTACTGGTCATAAATGTTGGTGAGGTACATACTCTGCTCGGAGTCCCACTTCGGATACGGCAGTATGCCGTACGGATCCGTCATGTCGCGAAGTTCGCTGTACGCGACGCGGAACGGCATCGGGCAGATGGCAACCGTATTGCCGGCGAACAGCTTGAATTCGCTGTATTCGTTCGAGTAGAAGTAAATCGTCGGAGTATTATAGATCAGATCGTAGATCTTTTCGAGCGCGGCATATGTCTTTTCTGTATTGACGAGTACTGTCACGTTGCCGTCCTTGTCCTTGCCGGTTATGGGCTGGTCAAACGAGGCGAGCCACACGTCGAGAGGATGGGTATTGCCGCAGGAGAATGCGAGAAGGTCCTTGGGGTCGACTTTGCCGTTGCCGTTTTCATCCTTGTATACGCTGGAGACGAGCTTATAGAAGTTGTCGTATACCCATTCGTTGTTATACACCATGTTGTATAGGTCCGTTGCGGGATAACCGTACTCCTCGCAGATTTTCGAGTTGAAGAACATGGCGTATGTGTACTGCATCTGCGTGATACCGAGCGAGCAGGTGTTGTTGAACAGCTTGCCGTTGAAAGTGGCGGCGTTGTTCGTTATGGTGTTGTACCACGGCTGGTCGAGGTTTACATACGGGATGTCATACCAGTTCTGGAGAACCTTCGCCGTTATCGGAACATATGAAAGGTACGCCTTGAAGCCGACNNGCGTCGGTGACCTCTATCGCCTCAACTTTGGCGCCGAAGCGTTCCTCTATCGCAAGGTTGCGGTTGTAAATCGCGTCGTTTGTCACTTCGCCGGTAAGGTCCTCGGATGTGATCTCGAAAAGTTTATTCTCTTCGCAGGCTACTCTGAATGTCTTTCCTTCAAAGTTACGATCGGGCAGATTATCGGGAATGAGTCGGCGGAGTTCGGCGTCAGACAGATTCGACGTATCCGCGGTCGTTTCAGCCGTATCCGATACGACTTGTGTCACGTTGCCGTTATCGGTGTTGGTAGTGGAGTCGCTGCACGCTGTCACCGCAACCGTCGATAATAAAGTCAATAAAGCAAGAAATAATGATAATGTCCGTTTCATACTTTGCTCCTTATATGTTCATATTTATTGCATATTTATTTTAACACGTTGTTGGCATTATTTCAAGTGTTTGTTACAATATTTTATTTTGTTAATATCTTCCATTTAATAAATGTCATTTGCACGGACTTGATTAGATAAGATGTTTTTGTTAAATATCGCTTGCATTTTTATTTATATTATGATACAATATAAAAGCTTGATTATTTCTGATTAACATAAAGGGGATTGAATAATGCAGCTCGCAGCTGGAATAATAATGCTTGTGGCATCCGTTTTCCTTATCATAGCGGTTTTAATGCAGTCGGGCAAGTCGCACAATCTTTCGGGCGCCATTGCCGGCGGCGCCGAAACATTTTTCGGCAAAACAAAGGGCAAAGCGCTTGATAAAAAGCTTTCGAGACTGACGACAATCGTCGCGATCGTTTTCGTTGTTCTCGTCGTTATAGTTTACGTTATACAGCCCGATTATGACCTCAATGATATCATAGACGCCCAGACGTCTGCGGCCGACACTACCGCGGAAGAGACAGTCGATTCCGCCGACACGACCGCCGAAGCCGTAGATAGCGTCGCCGACACCGCCGAAGCTGAGACGGCTGCCGAAACAACGACGGCCGAGGGTTAATCCGAATAAGAACGACATCAAACCGTTTTCGATAAAGCGAAAACGGTTTTGTTTTTAGGCAGACCGAGAAAGAAGGATAATCGATGAAGAAGAAAAGAAACGGACAGGGCGGCGCGAAAAAAACCGGCAGAAAGAAGTCGTCCGAAGCAGTTATTAAAACAATAAAAGTATATGCCGCGAAAAACAGGAAAATACCCGAACAGCTTCGCCGCGGCTTAACCGCCGCCGCGCTGAAAAAACGCACCGTTGAAACGCTCGACGCCGTTTTCTCCGCGTCCGGGCGCGGCTACGGCTTCGCCGTTTTCGGCGACGGCAGAGCCGACGCGTTCATCCCGCCATATCTAACGGGAGGGGCTATGCAGGGCGACGGAATCGCGGTGCATATGCTGCGGAAAGGCGACGAAGGATACGGACGCGGCAACGAGTGCGCCGTCGTCGCCGTTACGCGGCGCGCGATAACGACCGTTTACGGCACATACGAAAACGGCGTTGTCATACCCGACGACGATAAGCTGCGCTTCCGTCTTTACGTGGCGGACGCGGCGGGCGCGTCCGACGGCGACAAAGTCGAAGCGGAAATAATAAAATATCCCGACGATATAGACGATGTGGTGCGCGGGCGCATCACCGACGTTCTGGGCGGCGCATATACGCGCGAAGCAAACTACAAGGCGATTCTGCGCCAGTGCGGCATACCGGTCGAATTTACGCCGGAGGCCGCCGCAGAAGCCGAAGCAGCGGCGAAAGAGGCGCTGTCGCCGGATGGCAGGCTCGATCTGCGCGATAAGATCGTCTTTACGATAGACGGCGCGGGTGCGAAGGACCTCGACGACGCGATATCGCTCGAGCGGGACGGCGACAAATGGCTGCTCGGTGTGCACATCGCCGACGTGTCGCACTACGTCGGCATGGGCGGAGCGCTCGACGCGGCGGCGTATGAGCGCGGGACAAGCGTCTATTTTACTGACAAGGTCGTGCCGATGCTGCCGGTCGCGCTGTCAAACGGCGCGTGTTCGCTCAACGCCGGCGAGGACAAGTACGCGCTGTCGGCGCTGATGACGCTTGACAGGGACGGCAGAATCATCGGCGCGAAGCTGGCGAAAACGATGATCCGCTCCGCCGTGCGCGGCGTTTACGAGGAGGTCAACGACATCTTCGAGCGCGGAGGCGAGTCGGAGTTCGCGGAGAAATACGCGGCCGTGCTGCCGACTCTTTATTTGATGCGCGACCTGTACGAGCTGCTCGCGGCGAACGCGAGGTCGCGCGGTGCGCTCGAGCTCGAGGAGTCCGAAGCCGAGATCACGCTCGACGAAAGCGGCGCGCCCGTCGACATCATGCCGCGCACGCGCGGCACGGGAGAGCGGCTGATCGAGCAGTTCATGCTGTGCGCCAACGAAGCTGTGGCGCGGTGGCTGCGCGAAGCGAACCTGCCGGCGCTGTACCGCGTACACGACGACCCCGACCCCGAAAAGGTAGGCGCGTTCGCTGTATTCGCGGTAAACATGGGGCTGTCCGCTACGACGATCAAAAAAGGCGGTGCCGTCGCACCCGCGGCGCTCTCTGCCGTCATGGACGAAGCGCGGGAGAAAGGCGTCGCCGACATCGTGTCCGGCGTTATGCTCCGTTCGCTCGCGAAGGCGAAGTATTCGGTTGCGCCGACGGGACACTTCGGGCTTGCGGTCAAGGACTACTGCCACTTCACCTCCCCGATTCGCCGCTACCCCGACCTGTTCGTTCACCGCGCCGTCAGCGCCGCGCTCGCGGGCGACGACGATGCGATAGAAGCGCTGCGCAGGGCTGCGTCGGCCGCCGCGGACGACACCTCCGCCTGCGAGCAGCGCGCCGTGAACGCGGAACGCGCGATCGACGATCTGTACAAGACGATCTATATGAGCCGCTTCATCGGCGAGGAGGTCGAGGCCGTCGTCAGCGGCGTGACGCCGTTCGGTTTATTCGCGCGCACCGCGAAGCTGTGCGAGGGTATGATACCGGTGACGTCGCTCGACGGCGACTGGGAGCCGGACACGGCGGGCTACCGCCTTGTCAGCGGCAGCCGCTCGATCGCTCTCGGCGATACGCTCATCGTCCGTGTCGACGCCGCAGACGTCATATCGCGCCGCGTGACCTTCGGACTCGTCAAAGTTCTGCCGCGCAAGGCTAAAACCGAAACCGCAAAGGCATGACAACGGCGGAGCAGTGCGGCAGCGCCGCGCAATATCCGGCCGCAGCCGTAAAAACCTTATACGCAAAAAAGAGACGGGTCAACCCGTCTCTTTTTAGTTATGTCACCGTATGTCGACGCTCTTGCCGGTGCGCGCGGATTCGTATACGGCGTCGAGTATCTTCATGAGCTGAACGCCGTCCTCGGCCGGAGCGCGGCACGGGGTGCCGTTCCGCACGCAGTCGATGAAGTGGTTCATCTCGTCCTGGAACATGTCGCCGTGGGCGAGGTTTTCGGCGAAGCCGATATTTACCATATGGTTGCCGTAGTTTGTGTAGATCTCGAAGTTGGGCGAGAAGCCGCAGCCGCCCTTCGTGCCGTACAGCTCGAGGTCGCCGCGCGGGCTCTTGATGTTGAGCGAGAACGACGCTTCGATCGACAAAACGGCGCCGTTGTCGAATCGGATCATCGCAGCGGCAAGGTCCTCGACCGTAACGTCGGATTTGACCTCGGGCGCGGCGACGCCGGCGTAACCCATGTTGTCCTTCGGCGCGCGCAGCTCGGGGCGGTCGAAGAGCTTCTGGAACGTTGCGCCGTAGGCGGACACCGGCTTCGGATTGCCGATGAGGTAGCGCACAAGGTCGATGACGTGTACGCCCAGGTCGATGAGCGGGCCGCCGCCGGAACGCGTGATGTCGCCGAACCAGCCGCCGGGGTTGCCGTTGCGGCGCAGATACGTGGCCTTCGCGTAGTAGATCTCGCCGAGCGAGCCGTTCTCGATGTACTCCTTGACGATGTCGGCGTCCCAGCCGTAGCGGCGGACGAAACCGATCTGGAGCAGCTTGCCGTTCTTGTCGGCCGCGTCCTTCATCGCCTGCGCCTCGCGCGCGTTCATAGCCATCGGCTTTTCGCAGAGCACGTGGCAGCCCGCGTTGAGCGCCGCGATCGCACATTCGGCGTGCGCCGAGTTCCATGTGCAGACGTCGACGGCGTCAAGCTTGTTTTCGGCGAGCATCTTGTCCTTGTCTGTGTATGTGCGCTCGCGCGGGACGCCCCATCTGTCCGCCATGTAGTGAACCCTCTCCTCGTCGATATCGCAGAATGCGACGAGTTCAACGTTCGGGTTCTGCTTGTACCACTTAAGGTGCTCGTTCGATATACCGCCGGTGCCGATTATGCCGAGTCTGACTTTTTCCATGGCATATTCTCCTGTTTTATTATTTTCTTTTAAAAGAGGGAGCCGCGACGGCCGCGATGACTCCCTCTGTTTTTTGTTTACTTGCGTGATTGTTACAGTACGACGCTCCAGCCGAACTTGTCGGGGCGCGTGCCCCACTGAATGCCGGTGATCTCGTCGTACAGCTTCTGCGAGATCGGGCCTATCTTGTTGTCGTTTATGACCATGCGGTTGTCTTCGTCCGCGAGGACGCCTATCGGGCTGATGACGGCGGCGGTGCCGGTTCCGAAGGCTTCGTTCAGCTTGCCGTTCTTATGCGCCTCCAGAAGCTCGTCGACGCCGATCTTGCGCTCCTCGACCTTGTAGCCCCAATCCTTCAGCAGCTCGATGACGGAGCGGCGAGTTACTCCGGGGAGGATGTTGCCCTCGGTGAGCGTCGGCGTGACGACGACGCCGTCGATCACGAAGAAGACGTTCATCGCGCCGACTTCGGATATATACTTCTGCTCGATGCCGTCGAGCCAGAGCACCTGGGCATAGCCGAGCTTTTCGGCCTTCTCCTGGCCGATCAGCGACGCGGCGTAATTGCCGCCGGCCTTAGCCTCGCCGGTGCCGCCTCTGACGGCGCGGACATAGTGATGTTCGATGATGATGCTGACGGGGTTGATGCCGCCCTCGTAATAACTGCCGGAGGGGGAGAGGATGATCATGAAAAGGTACGAATGCGACGGATGTACGCCGAGCCACGGATCCGTGGCTATGATGAACGGGCGTATATACAGCGATGTGCCGGGTGCGGACGGGACCCAGTCCTGGTCGATGCGGACGATGGCCTTGATCGCCTCGAGCGCGTCGGCGGGATCGAGCGGCGGTACGCAGAGACGCCGGCAGGTGTTGTTCATTCGCTCGACGTTGCAGTCGGGACGGAAAAGGCGGATCGAACCGTCCGGCGAACGGTAGGCTTTGAGGCCCTCGAAGAGCTCCTGCGCGTAATGGAACACCATCGACGCGGGCGACAGCGTGATGTCTCCGTAGGGGACGATGCACGCGTCGTGCCAGCCCTGCCCCTCGTCGTAGTTCATGATGAACATGTGGTCGGTGAAGGTCTTGCCGAAGCGCAGAGTCGAGGAATCCGGCTTTTCTTTCGGGTTGGTTGTCAGTTCGTACTTGATGTTAAGCATATTCTACTCCGTTTCCACATATAAATAATTGTCGATTATTATACACCCGTGCGGCGGTATTTTCAATACAATATTTTTAATTCCTGGGAGTATAAAACAGCGCATTCCGGTATAATAATATATGCGACAGGAAAATATATGTTTTTCGGAGGTCGATCGCAATTATGCTTGACAATATGCGCTGCGCCGCTATACTGGCGGCTCTGCTGCTGACGCTGGCACTGCTCCCGGTCCCGATATCCGCTGAGGATCCGGGTACGATTTTATCTCCCGCTCTGGAGGTAATTGCGCGGGACAAGTGCATGATACGCTCCGGGCTTCCCGGCTCGGGCGTGATGTTCTCCCCGGCCGACTTCGACGACGCGCTCGGCTGTGACAACGTCAAGTCGGTGACGATTACGGCGCTTCCCGACCCTGAAGACGGCGTGCTGAAGCTCGGAGATCTCGACCTGACCCCAGGTTCCACGGTCTCGCGCTCGAGCTTCGATCTTCTCCGCTTCGTTCCGGCGTCGGCCGACACCAAGACGGGTTCGTTCACGTTCACCTACGACGCCGAAGGAAGCAGCGGCTGCTCCGTAATGTGCATCCTGCGCATCACCGACACGTACAACCTGGCGCCGACGACATCGATCGGCACCTCGGACATCTCGGTATGGACGCAGACCGACATATCCTGCTTCGGCACCCTCCCCGGCAGCGACCCAGAAGGCGACGCGCTGTATTATGAAATCATAACTCCCCCGAAGCGTGGCCTTCTCGTTCTGACTAACGCGACCCACGGCGACTACTGCTACACGCCCTATGAAGGCGAGCGCGGCTCCGACAGCTTCACCTACGCCGTTTTCGACGAGTACGGCAACAGGAGCGCGCCGCGCACCGTATCCGTTACGATTGATAAACCTGCCGCATCAATCACCTTCGCCGACATGGACGGTCACTGGGCGCATAACGCCGCCATCGTCATGTGCGCGTCCGGCGTAATGAAGGGCGAGGTCGTCGGAGACGAGCTGCGCTTCAACCCGTCCGACAACGTGACCCGCGCCGAATTCCTTGTGATGACGATGAAGACGCTCGGCGCGAAGGACCTTCCGACCGTCAACAACACCGGCTTCGTAGACGACGATATGATCGCCGCGGCCGATAAGAGTTATATCGCGGCGGCGTACCGCCTCGGCCTCGTCAAAGGCCGCGAGTATCCCTACGGCGTCAAGTTCGATCCCGACTCGTATATCACCCGCGCCGAAGCCGCGGTTCTTCTAAACAATATAATCGGCGGAGGCGCACCCGCAGCCACACCGGTGTTCGCGGACGCGAACGATATCCCCGCATGGGCGCAGGAAGCGCTGTACGCCTGCAACGCCGCCGGCATAATGCGCGGCACCGGCGAGGGTATGATATCGCCTTACGCGATGCTGACGCGAGCGCAGACCGCGCAGATACTGATGACGCTGAAAAATATGAAATAACAAAGTAAAAAGAGGTATGGCGCACGCCATACCTCTTTTTATGTGCCTTTTATATGCGCTTTTTTGCGGAGACGGCGGCGACGCCGGCGCCGAGAGCGACAGCGACGACGGTGAGGACAGCGTCAAAAGTCGCGGGAGCGGTGGTGACGACGGGAGCGGTCACTTCCACGGGAGCTTCGGTTTCGGCTGCGGGAGCCTCGGTCTCGGCTGCGGGAGCTTCGGTCTCGGCTGCGGCGACTTCAACGGCGTCGAAGCTGATCTCGTTGATCGATACG
>DBRA01000055.1:8482-8965 GCA_002305445.1 Clostridiales bacterium UBA1380
CTGTCTCGGGAGGATGGTGACCGCGGAGACGGTGTATTCGCCGCCGAGATCATAATAAATCGAGATCGGAAGCGGACCCTGGCCGCCTTCGGCTTCCCAGTTGGTGTGCCAGAACTTCGTTTCGTCGCCGTCGATGGAGTAGGCGCCGAGATAATCCGGGTGTTCGTCAGCCGTGCGGCAGTCGACGGGCACGAGAGCGGATACGGAGAGTACCGCGGCAGCCATTAAAAACGCGGCGCAGATGACAAGTGAAACGATCTTCTTCATTTTCATACCTCGTTTTTGATTTATATTTTATTATCCCCTGCGGGGTAATAAACGAACTATTAATCAGTTTTTGTTCGCGGCGAAGGCCTCGACGGTCTCCTCCATGGTTCTTGCGACCGCCTTCTGGCGTCTCGCATAGAACGACGAGAACTCCTGCTTGTTTACGAGCGCGGTCGTTATGCCGCTTGCGACGCTGCCCCAGTCGAACATGCGCGC